>JAGCUM010000098.1 GCA_017962865.1 Spirochaetales bacterium | reverse complement strand
TCTGACCTGCGTTGCGCGATGAGAAGAGGTTGAAGTTCTGGAATATCATTCCGATGTGGAGCCTTCTGAGGATGATTTCCTTTTCGGGAAGATCGTCCACGCGCATGTCGTCGTACCAGACCTCGCCGCTGTCGGGCTTCTCCAAGAGGCTGATCAGTCTGACCAGGGTGCTTTTGCCTGCGCCCGAAAGGCCGATTATACCGAATATGCGGTTGGAGGGTATGGACAGACTCACGTCCCTTACCGCATGGACGCTGTCGTATGATTTGACCAGATTCTTGAGCGTAATATGCATATCTGCTCCTATGGCACAAAGTGCCTGATGGAAATCGCCATATATTAACAAGTTCCGGCCTCTGAAACAAGAGCATCAGGCATTCTTCGGGCTTCGGTTCAGGAATAAGTTTTCAGTTTTTTATAGGAAAATATTGCATAAAAATACCAAACGGATGTATTATTGTCGCAAAACTACACTCTAAATACATTAAAGGGAGAGAAACTTATGAAGAAAGCATTACTTTTTGTTCTGGTTCTTGCTCTGATGGCCATCCCCGTATTCGCAGGCGGATCCAGTGAGGGTGCATCAAGTGCAGCATCCGAGACCATCACCATAGCATTCATCGGAAACACCACCGGTGACTACGCCATGTACGGTGTTCCCGTTCGCAACTCCGTTGCCATGTTCTTTGAACAGCTGAATGCTGCCGGCGGTATCAACGGCAAGCAGGTCAAGCTCCTCGAGTACGATGACAAGGCTGACGGAACAGAGTCCATCAACGCATACAACCTGGCAAAGGCCAACGGTGCCACCGCAATCATCGGTTCCGTCCTTTCCGGTGCTTCGATCGCTCTCTCCGATGTCACATATGACGACAACATGCCGCAGATTTCTGCATCAGCCACCAACCCGAAACTCACAGTCATGGATCCGGATGATCCGAACTCAGAAGTCAAGACAAACGTCTTCCGCTCCTGCTTCCTCGATCCGTTCCAGGGCGAGAAGATGGCTCAGTATGCAGCACAGACGTACGGCGCAAAGACAATCGCAATCTTCTACGAGAACGGTTCCGACTATTCGGAGGCCATCGTACAGGGTGTCGAGAGCCAGCTTGACGAGTGCGGCCTCAAGGTCGTTGCCAAGGAAGCTTTCGCAACAGGCGATGTCGACTACAAGGCACAGATGACAAACATCGCAGCAGCCAATCCGGATGTCGTGCTCATGCCGATCTACTACGGTGAGGCAGGAAGAGCCATCACTGCACTGAGAGCAGCAGGCTGCAACGCCAAGATCATCGGCGGAGACGGTTTCGGTTCAGTCAAGAACTATGCAAGCGCAGCTGACCTCGAGGGAACCATCTACATGTCCGGTTATGCACCCGGAACACCTTCCGTTGCTCAATACGAGGCCGATTACCAGGCAAAGTTCAACGAGGAAGTCCCCAACATGTTCGCTCCGTTGGCATGGGATGCAGCCCTGATTATGGCTGAGGGTCTCAAGGCCGCCGAGGCCAAGGGTCTGAAGGCCGGTTCCGCTGAGTACAAGCAGGCCGTCATCGATGCCATCAAGGCCATGGATGCCTTCGAGGGTATCACCGGAAGCTATACCTTCAACGAGACAAACGACCCGATCAAGAGTGTTGCAATCATCAAGATCGCCGGCGGTGCAGAGCTGTTCGACGAGTTCTTCTGATAACAAAACACCTGAAAACGTGAAAAAAGGACGCAGGGTTACTTGCGTCCTTTTGCGTATATAATTATAAATTGTTGTAAGTTATTCTATTGGAGATTCTTTAGGCATGACGTTTTCTTTGTTGATAGCCCAGCTGATTAACGGTCTTCAGACCGGTTCCGTCTATGCTCTCGTGGCACTCGGATACAGCATGGTCTACGGAATCATTAAGCTTTTGAATTTCGCCCATGGAGACATCATCATGGTCGGGGCATACATGGTCTACTATGCCATTGCCTCGTTTGCCCTGCCGCCGGTCGTTGCCATAATCCTGGCAATAGGGGTAAGTACCTTGCTGGGTGTGACGGTGGAGAAGGTCGCATACACGCCTCTCAGAAGTGCTCCGAGGCTCTCGCTGCTGATTACGGCCATCGGTGTGTCGTTCCTGCTTGAGAACGGCGCCCAGCTTGTGTTCGGTGCAGACCAGAAGAGCATGGACCCGCTGATCACCGGAAGCGTGATGGTGGGTAGGGTGAACGTCAGCTACACCGCAATCGTTACCATTGTCGTCTCGCTGATCATCATGGTCCTGCTCTGGTTCGTGGTAAACAAGACCAAGGCGGGAAAGGCCATGAGAGCCGTTTCCGAGGACATGGGTGCTGCACAGCTGATGGGAATCTCGCTGAACAGGACAATCAGCATGACATTCGCAATCGGAAGCGCACTGGCCGGAATAGGATCGGTGCTCTACCTTGCAGCCTATACCCAGGCAAGCCCCACGATGGGCTCGATGCTCGGTATCAAGGCCTTCGTAGCCGCCGTTCTCGGCGGAATCGGCTCCATTCCCGGTGCCATGATCGGAGGCTTTACCATCGGAGTCCTCGAGGCTCTGGTCGCAGCTGCAGGATTCTCCATGTGGAAGGATGCGGCCGTGTTCCTGGTTCTGATTATAGTACTGCTCTTCAAGCCCACGGGATTCTTGGGCAAGAAGATGCAGGAGAAGGTCTGATAGGGGGCAGAGCATGAAGAAAACAAAGCTTTCCACCCCGATCAGGTATACAATCAATACTGTTCTGACAATTGTCCTCTGGGCACTTCTGACCCTGTTCGTGGCCACTTCCGGTCTGAAAGGGGAGTACTACAGGGGAATTCTGATAACGATAGGAATCAATGTCATCCTGGCCACCAGCCTCAACGTGGTGTGCGGATATCTGGGACAGCTTCCGCTCGGCCATGCCGGTTTCATGGCAGTGGGCGCCTATGCGGGAGCCATCTTCATGAAGAGCACTCCTGCTGCGACGCTTCTCAGGGCGGGCAACCATGCCGCAGTGATTCCCTACATAATAATCGCCGTCCTTGTTTCCGCTTTGGTTGCGGGAATCTTCGGACTTCTGATAGGAATCCCGGCTTTGAGGCTCAAGGGTGACTATCTTGCAATCATCACCCTGGGTTTCGGTGAAATCATCAGGGTAGTTCTTACGAACATCGACTCGGTTCTGGGCTTCAAGTTCACATACGGAGCATCCGGACTGGCAAGAATTCCCAAGTTCACCAGCCTTAACGTGATTTTCGTATTCACCGTGATCTGCCTCTTCTTGATCCACGTATTCATGAAGAGCCGCCATGGAAGGGCAGTGCTTTCCATCAGGGACAACGAGATAGCCGCCGAGAGCGTCGGTATCAACACGACGTTCTACAAGACAGCGGCCTTCGTGTTCTCCGCAATGCTGGCAGGCGTTGCAGGCAGCCTCTACGCAGGCTATATCGGAAGCCTCTATCCGTCGACCTTCAAGTTCATGAAGTCCATCGAGATCCTGGTAATGGTGGTTCTCGGAGGCATGGGTTCGATGCTCGGCTCCGTGATTTCCGCTGTTGTCCTTACAGCTCTGCCGGAGCTTCTGAGATCCTTCAGCGACTACCGTATGGTGGTCTACTCCCTTGCACTGGTCCTGATGATGCTCTTCAGACCCAAGGGACTTATGGGAACCTACGACTTATCCATGGGTAAAACTCTGGAGAAGATAATCAACCGACTTCGCGGAGGCCGCAGAAAAGCCGATACCGCTGAGAGTGCAGAGGAGGTGAAGGGATGAGCAACGTACTCAGATGCGAACACCTCCGTGTGGTATTCGGAGGACTTGCAGCAGTAAGCGACTTCAACATCGAGGTCAACGAGAACGAGATCGTCGGACTGATCGGCCCCAACGGAGCCGGAAAGACAACGGTCTTCAACCTTCTGACCGGTGTCTATACCCCGACCAGCGGAGTAATCACGCTGTGCGAAAAGGACCTTGCCGGAATGAGCACGGTTGCACGCAACCACGAGGGAATAGCAAGGACCTTCCAGAACATCAGACTATTCAAGGACATGAGCGTTCTGGACAACGTTATGAACAGTTTCAATACCAGGATGCACTACTCGATAGCAGAGGCCCTTCTGAGGCTTCCGAGGTACTGGAAAGAAGAGAAAGCTGCAAAAAACAAAGCATTGGAGCTCCTGCGGGTATTCAATATGCAGGACCAGGCCGATGAGATTGCAGGTAATCTTCCCTACGGATCCCAGCGCAGACTCGAGATAATCAGGGCCCTTGCGACCAGTCCGAAGCTCCTGCTTCTGGACGAGCCTGCTGCAGGAATGAACCCTGCCGAGACCGAGAACCTGATGGAGACCATAGGCAAGATCCGCGACTCCTTCCACATCGCAATCCTTCTGATCGAGCACGACATGAGCCTGGTCATGGGAATCTGCGAGAAGATCACGGTCCTGAACTTCGGTGAGGTCATCGCCCAGGGAACACCCGAGGAGATACAGAAGAACCCGGTGGTCATCGAGGCCTACCTTGGAAAGAGGAGGGACTGACATGGCAAGAATACTTGATGTGAATGAAATCAACGTCTTCTACGGTGCAATCCACGCGATCAAGGACATCTCGTTCCACGTGGACGAAGGGGAGATCGTGACCCTCATCGGAGCCAACGGCGCCGGCAAGTCCACGACCCTGAATACCGTTTCGGGTCTTCTGAGGTCCAAGACGGGCGACATAAAGTTCCTGGATTCGTCCATCACCAAGACATCCCCGAACAAGATCGTCTCCCAGGGCCTTGTGATGGTCCCCGAAGGAAGAAGAATATTCCTCGGTCTGACAGTTGAGGAAAACCTCGAGATGGGTGCCTACACCAGACCCAAGTCGGAGATCAAGGCCAGCAGGGAGCAGGTCTATGAACTGTTCCCGAGGCTCCGCGAAAGACGCACGCAGATAGGCGGAACCCTCTCGGGCGGCGAGCAGCAGATGCTGGCGATGGGACGGGCCCTGATGGCAAAACCCAAGCTGATGATGCTGGACGAGCCATCGATGGGTCTTGCGCCGCTTCTGGTCGATCTGATCTTCGAGATCATAGCGGACCTGCACAAAGCCGGTTCGACTATCCTTCTGGTAGAGCAGAACGCTCAGGCGGCACTGTCGATCGCAGACAGGGCATATGTGCTTGAGACAGGTAAAATCGTAAAGACAGGACGGGGTTCGGATCTCATTTCGGATCCCGATATCAAGAAGGCATATTTGGGTGCCTGATTAACGTAAATATAGTTGGAGGAACAAAATGATCATAGCAGATAGGATGAGGAAGAATCCGATTACAGCCACTCCGGACATGAGCATTTCCGAAGCTTCGGCAAAGATGAAGTCCGAAAAGATCCACAGGATGCCGGTTCTTGATGACGACAAACACCTCGTCGGTGTTATCTCCGAGAAGGACATCCTTCTTGCAGCTCCGTCTCCGGCATCGACTCTCAGTGCCTATGAGATCAACTATCTTCTGTCCAGGCTCAAGGTAAAGAACATCATGAGCCGCAATCCTCTGACAATCACCAAGGATACTACGATCGAGGAAGCGGTGAAGCTCATGGCACAGAACGACCTTTCCTGCCTTCCCGTGATGGAGGACGGATACCTTGTCGGTATCGTTTCCAAGAGCAATCTGCTCAAGATTCTTCTGGAAATGCTCGGTGACAAGTATCCGGGAATCAGAGTCGAGGCCCTGGTGGAGGATAAGGTCGGTGTGGTATCGAATCTCTCGGAGAAGTTCGCCAGCGCCGGTATCAACATCATCTCTCTCGGCACGCTCGAAGGACCTTCGCCTGATCTCAGGGTTCTGACCTTCAAGCTCGGCAACGCAACCGAGGAGCAGGTACGCAGTGTTCTGGAACCGGTAGCCAAGAGCCTCGACATCAGAACCGTATAAAAGGACATCAATATGAGAAAAATCTCGGTAATTGACAGCACTCTCAGAAAACTTTCCGAAAACGGGTCCAGAGGACTTCTTTTCAGAGAAAAACTGGCCATTGCCATCGGTATCGACCGTTATGGGGCGGATGTGATAGAGCTTCCGGCCCTCAAGAGTCCCAAGGAGGATGCGATAATCTTCCAGACCATAGCCCAATCCGTCAGCGGCGCTGTCGTTGCCGTTCCGGCCGGGGTGACTGCGGAGGATATCCGTCTTGCAGCCGATTGCGTGAAGGGTGCATCCAGATCCCGTCTGATCGTAAGCCTTCCGGTTTCCACGGTCCAGATGGAATACATGTACCGCCTCAAGGCTCCCAAGATGCTCGAGCGCATCACGGAGCTTGTCAGTGCTGCCAGGTCCATGTGTGAGGATGTGGAGTTCGAGGCCCTCGATGCCACGAGAAGCGATGTTTCCTTCCTAATTCAGGCTTGTCTTGCCGCGAAGGAGAGTGGGGCGACGAGTGTTTCAATCTGTGATGATGCAGGAATCATGATGCCCGAGG
>JAGCUM010000097.1 GCA_017962865.1 Spirochaetales bacterium | reverse complement strand
GAAGGCTGTTGGAAATGCAGTAATCCAGAAGCGCACCTACGCCGGTATGGAAAGAGAAATCCACTACTACATCGGCATCAAGCTTGCAGGATTCAAAGCTCCGAAAGAGTTCTGATGTCTCAGACTCAACATCGGGGCTTACTCCGCCTGCGAATACAGAGCCTTCGTATCCGGATTGTACCAGTGAACAGACTATCTGCCCCATATGGCCTGTGATGCCATGAACAAGTACTCTCATTCAGCCTCCGGTTCAGCCGATAAGGCCGTGATATCTCATGAGCTGAAGCAGATTTGCCTCGTGCTCGCTCTCCATCTCCGTTAGCGGGAGTCTGAGGATGTTCTTTCCGAAGCCCATTGCGGAGACGGCTGCCTTTGCGGGAATCGGGTTGACTTCGCAGAACAGTGCATTGATGAGCGGAATCAGATCCATCTGCATCTTTGCGCTCTCCTTCACCTTGCCTTCGAAGTACAGATGACACATGCGGCTTGTTTCTGCAGGCATGATGTTGGAAAGAACAGAGATGACACCTTGGCCTCCGACAGACAGCATCGGAATGATCTGATCGTCGTTTCCGCTGAAGATAGCGTGCCTGTCGCCCACGAGGGCTGCAGTCTCGACGATCTTTGAGATATTGCCGTTGGCTTCCTTGATTCCAACTATCCTGTCATGGCGAGCCAGTTCGACATAGGTCCTGGGCTCGATGTTGACACCTGTTCTGGAGGGAACGTTGTAGACAATCAGGGGTTTGTCGGTGGCATCGGCGATGGAATAATACATCTTCACGAGGCCCTTCTGGGTTGCCTTGTTGTAGTAAGGAGTGACGACGAGAAGTCCGTCTACGCCAACCGAGCATGCATACCGGGAGAGCTCGATTGCATAGGGAGTCTCGTTTGAACCGGTTCCGGCAATGACAGGAACCCTGTGGTTTACCTTCTCGACTGCGTACTTGATTACGGCCTTGTGCTCTGCATCAGAGAGCGTCGAGCCCTCTCCGCTTGTTCCTGCGATGACAAGAGCATCGATGCCCTTCTCTATCTGCCAGTCGATAAGACGTCCGAAGTTCTCATAATCGACTCCGTTCTCGGTAAACGGCGTAACCAGTGCCGTGGCAGCTCCACGGAAGATAGGTTCTTTTCCTTTCATCTTGTACTCCCTCTACTGCATGCAAAACAAAAAAGGCCAGCGCTCATGCGTTGGCCTGGTTCATGTCTCTGAAAAGAAGCATTAATACATAGCTCTCCGCATAAGCGACAGTCGTGCAGATCTTATCTGACCGACCAAGGGAGGCTCGCAGGGCCCCTCTTTCGGCGGCATCCCCTTTCATTTCGGCAACACCCCTGCAAGGGCTTTTGCACCGAAGCTACTCTTGTCTGCCGCGCCTCTATCATTTAGTGCAATATGTTGTCTGTAATTAACCACAAAACGTTTCTGTGTGTCAAGACGATATCAGTTCTGATCCTCAGATGAAGGCTCTGTTTACTCTTCCTACACAATCGAGAAATCATCCTCATCCTCGAGATGGTTCTCCTTGATCTCGTCGTAATCTGCATCATAGTCATCCGCGAGATTCGGATTCCAGTCCACCGGACGCTTGGTGATTGTCATATCACCGAACAGCTCCGGCTGGTCAACCAGGATCATCTTGTCCTTTACTGCTTCCAGAACGGCAAGGAATGCACAGATTACATGCATTGGAGTCTTGTGAACGATGATGTCCGAGAACGTAATCTGATCACGGGTCTCGAAGAGCTCGTTCATCAGGGCAATCTTTTCCTTTTCCGAGACATCCTCATAGACGTTGAAGACCTTCTCTTCGATGAAGTCATAGCTCTTCATCATCTCCATGAAGGTTTCCATCAGGTCCCTGGTAGTAACATCCTCCCAAAGCTCCTCATCCGAGAACGGAAGCTGGAACTCCGAGGCCTTACGCTCGATATTGAAATTATCCGAACCCTCATTGCCCATGAGGAGCTCGGAGTATTTCTTGAACTTGGAGTATTCCAGAAGCCTTTCAACCAGTTCTTCTCTCGGGTCTGCATATTCGTCACCGAACTCGAGATCCTTGATGGGCAGCATCATCTGGCTCTTGATCCAGATAAGCTCAGCGGCCATCTTGTAGAACTCCGAGAGGTCCCCCAACCCTATTTCCTTGGCATGATGCAGATACTCGAGGAACTGGTCTGTGATTTCCGATATGGGGATATCATAGATGTTGACCTCAGCCTTCTGTATAAGAGCCAGAAGCAGATCAAGAGGACCTTCGAACTTTTCGGTCTTGAAAGCAACCATTATCAGATTTCCGCCAGTTCAGCAGCATCGGCAGAAGGAACACCTTCGGCAACACCGTTTCCGAACATTGCCTGTCTGAGTTTGCCGTCAAGCTCTGCAAGGAC
Source organism: Spirochaetales bacterium (assembly GCA_017962865.1). Next base: position 3,787 of record JAGCUM010000097.1, on the reverse strand, counting down.
ATCCGGATTCTGCTTGAGTAAGTTCAGGGTGTTGTCACGGCCCTGACCGATCTTCTCTCCGTTGAACGAGTACCAGGAGCCCATCTTCTCGATGAATCCGTATCTCAATGCACCGTCGAGAATTCCGCCGGCGTAGGAAATACCTTCGTCGAACATGAGGTCAAGCTCAACCTTTCTGAAAGGTGGTGCAACCTTATTCTTTACGATCTTGACCCTGACGCGGTTTCCTACAAACTCATCTGAGCCCTTGCTGATGGTCTCGATCTTCCTTACATCCATTCTTATGGAACTGTAGAACTTGAGTGCATTACCGCCTGTGGTTGTCTCGGGATTTCCGAACATGACACCAATCTTCATTCGTATCTGGTTGATGAAGATGATGGTAGTCTTGCTCTTTGCAAGGATTGCGGTGAGCTTTCTCAGCGCCTGGCTCATGAGGCGGGCCTGAAGACCCATGTGGGAATCTCCCATATCGCCTTCGATTTCTGCCTGAGGCGTAAGAGCTGCAACGGAGTCTACGATGATGATATCGACTGCTCCGCTTCTGACGAGGGATTCCGCGACCTCGAGGGCCTGCTCTCCGCTGTCGGGCTGGGAAATCCACAGCTCATCGGTGTTGACACCGAGTTTCTTTGCATAGGTGGGATCAAGGGCATGCTCAGCATCTATGAAGGCAGCTATTCCGCCGGCCTTCTGTGCTTCTGCAACAGCATGAAGGGCCAATGTGGTCTTTCCTGAAGACTCAGGTCCATAGATCTCGATGACTCTTCCGCGGGGATAACCGCCGACTCCGAGAGCCTCATCCAAAAGAATGGAACCTGAAGGAATAACATCGATGTTTGCGGCAACCGGATTGTCACCCAGCTTCATCAGCGAGCCCTTTCCGAACTCCTTGTCTATCTGGGCCCTTGCAGCCTCGAGAGCTTCGAGTTTCTGCTTCTTTACATCGATAACTTTAGTCTCTGCAACTTTTTCCTTAGCCATATTATTCTCCTACTATCTCACCCTTCAACCATTGTCATTTGACGAACAACTGGTCGGAATCCATCAAAATCGTCACAGGTCCGTCATTCTCATAGCACACATGCATATGAGCACCGAACTGCCCATGCTCAACCTCCAGACCGAGCTCCCTGAGATTCTGCATGAAAACCTCATAGAGCCTTTCAGCCAACTCCGGCTTTCCGGCTTCATCGAAAGAAGGCCTGTTTCCCCTCTTCATGCTGGCATAGAGCGTAAACTGGCTCACGACCAGAACCTTCCCTCCGACATCCGAGACGCTGAGGTTCATCTTGCCGTTCTCATCCTCGAATATCCTCATTCTGGCAATCTTGGATGCCATTTTCGAACAGGTCTCGTCCGTATCGGAATCACAGACACCGAGGTAGACAAGAAGCCCAAGACCGATACCTCCTGTAACGGTTTTGTCTACTGTCACGCTTGCGTCTCTGACCCGCTGGACAACTGCTCTCATGCTCGTTCTCCCTGCCCTCTGGACATTTTTCTGACAAACAGAGTCTTGTCCGGGGCATTGAAGTATGCAGAACCTGCAACAGCAACGTCCACGCCGCTTTCAGCAACATCCGAAATCGTGTTCAGGTTTACGCCGCCGTCGATGGAAATGAGATAACGTCTCGATCCTCTTACATCGCGCAGCCAGCGAACCTTGTCCAAAGTCTTCGGGATGAGACCTTGCCCTCCGAAACCGGGATTGACACTCATGATGAGTACGAGGTCAACATCATCGAGATACTTCTCCATATCAGTTACGGGAGTATCCGGTTTTACGGTAAGACCGCACTTGATACCGAAGCTCCTGATCTGTTCCAAAGTAGCCTTTATGTCCTTGCAGGCCTCGGTATGGACAGTTATGCAGTCACAGCCGGCTTTGGCAAATTCCTCGATGAATCTGGAAGGCTCTTCAACCATCAGATGGGCATCGAAGAACAGATCGGTACATGGGCGGATATCCTTGATGAACTTTGCCCCGAACGTGATGTTCGGAACAAACATGCCGTCCATGACATCCAGATGAACCCAGGAGGTACCGCTGTGCTCGATCTGCGACAATGCACCTCTTATGTCCGAGAAATCCGCGGACAGTACCGAAGGGGCGATGATGATGCTTCTTTCCATGGCTTCATAGTAGCATAGCTGAAGCATCTTTAAAAGACATTTAAGGCCGTTTTAAGTAAAAATCCTTAACATTTTGCAAGTATTATCAGCTTGTAAATTACAAATTTTGCACCAAAACTGCAAAATTTAAGCGCCATACCTAAGTACAGCGCTTTATCGAGATTTCAAGTACTATTCAGATAAAGAAAAAGCGGACGACAGTACTATCTGTACGGCGTCCGCGAATTGACGAAGTATTTACCCGTATATTATCAACTATGGGTTACGCTGAAGTTCCAGCGGCGCAGAACTGCGGTCTTCTCCTCTTCCGTCATCTTTCCGAGGACAGCACTGTAGAGAACGTCAGTTACGAAGATCTGCAGGATTCTGGTCAATGTGGAACCTGTTCTGAACTCATAACCGGATGCAGGAATCTGCAGCTTTACATCGGCAAGCCTTGAAAGGTGGTTATGGCCGATCTTTGTAAGGGTAATGAGTTTGCCGCCTGATTCCTTGACAGCCTTTGCAGCCTGGTTTACGAGCTGGTCCTCACCGAAGTATGAAATACCGAATGCAACCATATCGTCTGTAAGTGAATAGGACTGGGCAATCTGGAGGTTGACATCCTTGGAATAGATGACGTTCTTTCCAAGTCTTGCAAGCTTGTACTGGAGGTCGCTGAGGATGACTTCGGCAGAACCCTGACCGAGCAGGAGAACTGTCTTTGCCTTGTTGATCACTTCAGCAGCTGCATCGACGGTCTTTGGATCAAGGACAGACTCGAGGTTGCTGAGGTTCTTGCTGGTGAATTTGATGTACTGGACAATCAGGTCTCTGGTGCTCAGGCCGCTGTCATAGAAATTCTCCATGACCTGCTCCGGCTCCTCATCCTTGCCTTCATTGGAGAATACTTCTCTTGAAAGGCGGATCTTGAAGTCCGAGTATCCGTCTACGTTCAGTCTCTTGCACAGTCTAACGACGATGGCCGGGCTGGATCCTGCTGCGGCAGAAAGCTCTGTCATTGTCATGAAAAGCGGTGCCGATGGGTTCTGGAGAACGTAGTCAGCGATTTTTCTCTCCGATGCCGGGAGTTCCTTTTCTATCTGTTCAATTAACGTTAAAAAGCTCTGCATGAGTTAAATATACACCTATTCATGCCCGTTGTAAAGAATTTTTCAATATTGAAAACAAATTTCAGTTTTGAAAACATGAAATTTTTATCCATACCGAGAAAGAAATTAGCCTTTGAGAGTATCGTGTTCCTTGGCGATGTCTTCGATATCCTCGAGCCTGTACCCTATCATCTTGGAAACGCCAGGTTCCTGCTGGGTTACACCGAGAAGACAGTCCGATCCCATTACGGTTCCCTTGTTGTGGGTGATGATGATGAACTGGCTCTTGTCCTCGAACTTGTCCAGAACACGCATGAAGGCACCGACGTTGCGGGCATCCAAAGCTGCATCGATCTCGTCCAGGATACAGAACGGTGAGGGTTTAACCATATACGTGGCAAAGAGAAGCGCAACTGCAGTCATTGAACGCTCTCCACCGGAGAGAAGTCCGAGCTGGAGCATTTTCTTTCCGGGCGGCTGGGCCTTGATGTCGATACCTGATTCCAGGACATTCTCCTCATCTGTAAGCTCCAACTCGGCTTTTCCGCCCCCGAAGAGCG
>JAGCUM010000096.1 GCA_017962865.1 Spirochaetales bacterium | reverse complement strand
GGAACCAAGCCGAAAAGGTTCTTGGTGGCTCCCGTGGAGTACATGAGCGTGTGTGTCTTGAACTTGCACACGGAGAACACATAGTCCACTTCATCGACAATTGAAGCCATCGGAAGCTTCGTTTTGGTCCCGCTGATCCGTTTTGTGACCGGATTCTGGAGGAAATTGCACCAGATTGCCCCTTCTTCGGTGCAGACATCCTGGATTCCGCAGTTCTTTCCGTTGAAATTGGGGTTGTGGATGCCCGGAGAATCGCCTACATAGATTTCTGAGGCTCCGTTTTCCTTCAGAATGCGTATTACTGCCCTTACGACCTCCGGATGAGTCGTAATGCAGTTCTCGGGCTTGGCATCCGAGAGGATGTTGGGCTTTACCAGAACCTTCCTGCCGCTTACATCGGGCATGTTGGCTTTTATGCAAAGTTCTTTGAGACAAGTAAATATCTCATCTTGGTTATAGTTTTCGCATCTGTCTATCGCAACATAGGCTGTGCTGTTCATTCGTCGTTTCCTTTTTTCCTGATCAGACAGAAATAGAGCGGACCGCAACCGTTCTGCCTGTCGGGAAGAACTATACGACCATGTTCCAGTTTTTCAGAAAGATTTTCAAGTTCGGGATGATCCGAAATCATATCTATTTCCTCAAAAAGGCCATCTCTGCGGTTTATGAGTTTCTCAATAACTAATTCGTTTTCCAGATTACAGATAGAGCACGTACTGTAGAGGATGTATGCTCCGTTTCTGGCTGCATCCAGGGCGGCTGCAAGCATGGCAAACTGCTGGATTGCCAGCTGCTTGGGCCTGTTCGGGCTCCAGATGGAGAGTGCACTGCTGTCTGTAAGGACATGGCGCTCGGAAGAGCAGGGTGCATCCAGAAGGATCCGGTCATAGGCATCCTTCTCATGCAGCGACCATTTGGTGCTGTCGTGGCCCGTTACCCTGATATTCTGCCTAAGATCGGTAGGCAGACAGCTCTGGATTACATTGAGAAGCCTGTTTCTCCTGGAGGCCGAGCGGTCGTTTGCAGTGAGGCTTCCCTTGCCATTAAGGCGCAGTGCAATGCTCAAAGTCTTGCCTCCCTGGGCTGCACACATATCTAATACAGTATTGTTTTCCGATATAGGAAGCATAGATGCTGCCAAAATGGAGGCCTGATCCATGTAGTACGGTTCAGTAAGCCTGTCGGAAAGGGAAACCGGAGCGGTGGGCTTGAGCAGGGCCTCCCTGAGGGCCTGCCACCTGTCTCCATAGAGTTCTCCGTAATACTGCTCGAAACGCTGCTGACCCGAGAGCTTTTCCTTTTTTCCCATTCCGTTCCCTATATCATGTAACTTCTTCTAAGGTATCTTGATTTAACTTTTCAGACAACACTTTTCAGAATATACTTGATATCGAGGTTAAAATGGACCAAGAGAGAATCCTCCCTGAGGAGGAGGTTACCGACATCGCTGATTTCTTCAAGGTCTTCGGGGATCCGACAAGGCTGCGCATCCTGTTCCTTCTGGACTCAGGTGAAGCCAATGTCAACACGATTTCCTCGAACCTCGGAATCTCTCAGTCCGTCGCCAGTCAGCATCTCAAGCTCCTGAGGGTCTCGCGTCTTGTTCGTTGGAGAAAGGACGGCAAGAATGTCATCTACGCCCTCAATGACGAGCACATCTCCAGGATCCTCGACCTCGGTACCGAGCACTACGAAGAAACAATGGGACCCGAGGACTGAGTAATGAGAAAGCTTTTCTTCCTTCTGCTCTGTATCGGCTTGCTGATCAGTCTCGTTTCCTGCAGTACCACTGCTTCTTCTCCTGCCGGGCAGTTCAGCCTGACCCAGACCCAGAAGAGCCAGAGCTCCATCGGGCTGCTCCGAGGCAATGTGAACTACGGTGCAGGCTTCTATTTCCCGACATCAAGTGACATCCTCGACATCTCCATGCTGAAGACCGATGCCTCGACCGGGCTTGTCACCGAGATCTCGCATCAGAGAATCCGCAATCTTCTGAACTTCCCCATCCAGTTCACCGTCAGATATGACGAATCGGACATAGGTGAGGGGGATTCCTGCACGCTGATAGTCAACCTTCTCGTCGATGATGCCGTCAAGGCGCAGGGGATAACACTGCTTACCGTAAACGGGGATTCCTTCGCCGATGCCTCGTTGACTTTGCTTTCCGTATAAGTATAGAATTTCTCATCGATTAAATATGTATATGGAGGGATTTTATGAAAAAATCACCTGTCATCACGGTTGTCGCCATAGGTATCGGCGCTGCTCTGTTCTTCGTCCTCGGACGTTTCGTCGCTATTCCCAGTCCGGTTCCTAATACCAATATCTCCACACAGTACGGACTTCTCGGTTTCATGGCCGGCATTTTCGGTCCGCTCGCAGGTCTTCTCATCGCATTCATCGGACACGCTCTCATCGATTTCTCCTACGGTTGGGGAATCTGGTGGTCATGGGTAATTGCTTCCGGTATAGCAGGTTATATCATGGGTCTTGCTGCCAAGAAACTCTGCCTTTCCACCGAGCCGTTCGATGCAAAGAAGGCTGCCACGTTCAACATCTTCCAGGTAATTGCAAATGTCATCGCCTGGGGAGTGATTGCTCCTGTCTTCGACATCATCATCTATGCCGAGCCTGCCAACAAGGTCTTCACACAGGGTTTGGTAGCCGGCCTTGCAAACATCGTCACCACTGCAATCATCGGAACACTTCTTTGCTTCGCTTACAGCAAGGCACGTCCTGCAGAGGGAAGTCTCAAGAAAGAGTAATTATTTACTGTGTCTGAAAATGTAATTGAATTCCGTAACTTCGGATTCAAATATTCGGCTCAGTCGGAGCCGACATTGCATGACATAAACCTCACTATCAGGAAGGGGGAGAAGGTCCTTATCTGCGGGCCGTCCGGCTGCGGTAAATCCACGCTGGTACACTGCATGAACGGCCTTATCCCCGCTTCTTATTCCGGAGAGGCATCCGGAGAACTTTTCATAGGCGGAAAAAGCTTCAGGGATCTTGATATCTTCAGTATCTCGAAGACCGTCGGAACCGTCCTTCAGGACTCCGATGCCCAGTTCATTGGGCTTACCGTAGGGGAGGATATAGCATTTGCCCTCGAAAACGACAGGGTGCCCCTGGAAGACATGAAAAAACGGGTCCGTGAGGCCGCTTCCCAGCTGGGAGTGGAGAAGTATCTCCTTCATGCCCCTCACGAGCTTTCAGGGGGACTGAAGCAGCGCGTAGGCTTTGCAGGCGTGATGGTGGACAATGTCAGCATCCTGCTTTTTGATGAACCTCTTGCCAATCTGGATCCCGCAACGGGAAAGACCACGATAGAGCTGATTGACGAGATTCACCAAAGGACAGGCGATACCATCATCATCGTCGAGCACAGGCTTGAGGATGTTCTGCACAGGGATGTAGACAGGGTTGTCCTGATGAGCGAAGGCCGCATAATCTTCGATTCCACACCTTCGCAGCTGCTCAGCTCCAATCTCCTTATAGAGAACGGAATAAGGGAACCGTTATACATAACAGCTTTGAAATATGCAGGTATCTCCATAAACGAGGATATCAAACCCCAGCGGATAGATACCCTGTGTCTGGATGAAAATCAGCGAGAGAGGGTCCGTTCCTGGTTCCTCGATACACCTGCAGAATATGTTGCGGTATCGGATGAGTCAGTCCTGAAGACACAAGGCCTCTGCTTTTCCTATGACAACGGACATGTCGCTTTGACGGATATCGATGTCGATATCCACAAAGGCGAGATACTGAGTATAGTGGGCAAGAACGGGGCAGGCAAATCCACATTCGCAAAGATTCTGTGCGGCTTCGAGAAACCTCAGGAGGGAAGCCTTCTTCTGAACGGAAAGGATATGTCCGCACTGTCCATCAGAGAGAGGGCGAAGCACATAGGCTATGTGATGCAGAACCCCAACCAGATGATCAGCAAGAGCATGATCCGCGATGAGGTCGGTCTGGCTCTGGTTTTGGAAGGCAAGCTTACGAAGGAGCAGATCGACGAGCGTGTGGATGAAACCCTGAAGATCTGCGGTCTCTATCCGTTCCGCAACTGGCCTATCAGCGCCCTCTCATACGGGCAGAAGAAGCGTGTGACCATCGCATCCATCCTTGCAATGGGTTCCCAGACGATAATTCTGGATGAACCGACCGCAGGACAGGATTACAGCCACTACACGGAGATAATGGAATTCCTGCGTGAACTCAATTCGAAGGGAATCACGATAATACTGATAACGCACGACATGCACCTGATGCTGGAATACTGCAACAGGGCCGTTGTCTTCTCCGACAGCAGGAAGGTGGCGGATATGTCGTGTGAAGCCGTACTGACGGACGAAAGCGTGGTAGAGAAGGCAAGTCTCAGGGAAACATCGCTTTCTGTCCTGGCAACCATGTGCGGGATAGAGTATCCGCAGGAATTCATACGAAGGTTCATAAGCATGGACAGGGAGGTGAGAAATCAAAGGCGGTCTGTTTAACTACATCAACAGGCAGAGCCCGATCCACGCTCTGACCGGAGCCACCAAGCTCTCATGCCTCCTTCTGTGGACACTTGCGGCTATGACCACGTTCGATACAAGGTTGCTTGCATCTCTGTCCGTCCTTGCCTTCATCCTCATGGCAGTCGCCTCGATCAGGATCCGGGATGTAAAGATCCTGTTCTGGTTCTCCTTTGTCTTCATGGTGCTCAACAACGTCCTGATTTTCCTGTTCAGTCCTGAACATGGTTGCTCGATTTATGGCTCCAGAACCGAGATATGCCACCTTTTTCTCAGGTATTACCTGGTCAAGGAGCAATTGTTTTATCAGCTCAATGTCGTTCTCAAATACCTTTCGACAATACCGGTCGTGATAGTCTTCGTATCTACGACCGACCCCAGCGAGTTCGCTTCGTCGCTCAACAGGATAGGCATAAGCTACAAGGTCGCATATTCGGTTTCCCTGGCTCTCCGATACATTCCCGATATCCAGCGGGAGTACCATGACATATCGAATGCGCAGCAGGCGAGGGGACTTGAGATGGCAAGCCGGAAGCAGTCTTTGTTCAAGAGGCTGAAGAATGCAGTCATGATGCTGTTTCCGCTCATCATTTCCAGCATGGACAGGATAGAGCGCATAGCAAATGCCATGGAACTCAGGGGCTTCGGGAAGAATAAAAAGCGCACCTGGTATTCTGCCCGCCCGTTCAGGGTTTCGGACTATATCGCCATTGCAGTCTGTGTCCTGATGATGGCTGCTTCGATTGCCCTTAACATCGTCAACGGCGGACGTTATTTCAATCCCTTTGTCCTCTGATTTCCCCGGGCACCGTTATTTTTACTGTTATTTGTACTCTTTTCATCCTATGCCCAACAATACAAATTGACTGCTGACTAAATACACTGTAGAATGTCATCCACGGATTGACATATTTCAGGAGCTGGGGATCATGCGCAAGAAAGGCATTACAATTTCAGACATCGCAGAAAAGACCGGTTATTCCAAGACCACTGTTTCGTTTGCATTCAATTGGCCCAACAGGATTTCTGCCGAAGCTGTCGAGAAAATCATGAAGTGCGCCAAGGAATTGGGGTACCACGGAAGCGGAGATCAGGGTCAGGATGTCAACAGGTTCAAGACCATCTGTCTGCTGATTCCCGAAACACAGGCCAACGGCCGCGGCCCGGTCTGGGCAAGGTCGATGATGAGTCTTTATCTGCTCTGTGCAGAGAGGGGCTATATGCTCTCGCTCATCGATGAGAAGCGCATGTCCGACAACTATTTCCAGCGTTCCAGCGCAGTTGATGCCTTCATGGTCTTCTGCCCGACCGATGTTGAACCATCGTTTTTGGAGTCTGCCAGAAAGAGGCATATCCCCGTAATCGGAATCAATCTTGATGCATCGGAGCAGGATATGGTCGATAACACGAAGGCCTGTGCCGAGCTCGCTTTCCAGGTGATCGAAACCAAGACTGCCCCGAAGACCGAATCGGAGTCTGCTTTTTCGTTCTTCGAGGCCAACATCTGATTTCACTTCTTTATAATTTTTCCTCTCATAAGTAGACCCCTGGGGTTTTTGTCTGTATATTCTATCTAGAAATCATATGTAACAGGGGAACGGAATCCCCGATGGAGGTGAAATGGCTTTCAGTTACAATCAACCGGACCAGCAGGAAGAGCAGGTAAGCACCCCCAAGAGAGGTCGCAGAGGCTTCAGCTTCACTCCTAAACTCATCTTCCTGGCACTTTTCGTAATCGTGGTGATCATCACGCTTTCGACCGGATTCTTCGTGGTTGACCAGACCGAGCAGGCAGTAATCCTGCGCTTGGGCAAATATCTCAAGACAGTGGGTCCCGGTCTTCAGTTCAAGATACCGTTCGGAATCGACACCAGTTACAACGTGGAGACCCAGACCGTTCAGACCATGTCCTTCGGTTACCGTACCAGTACGACGGGCAATGTCTACGGATCCCCGACAAGCTACAACTATGCAAACTACATGTCGGAATCCACGATGCTCACCGGAGACCTGAACATCGTCGATATCCAGTGGATCGTCCAGTACAGGATCGACGACCCCTACAAGTGGCTCTTCAGCGTGAACAACCAGGAGAGCACCCTGCGTGATATCTCCCGTTCGGTCATCAACCAGCTGGTCGGAGACCTGCCGATCCTGAGCATCATGACCAGTGAGAGAACCTCGATGGAAGTCGAGGCACAGGCAATGCTTCAGGAGTCCTTTGACTCGTACAATCTTGGAATAAAGATACTCACAGTCAAGCTACAGGACATCGTTCCGCCTGCAGGAGATGTACAGGATGCCTTCGAGGACGTCAACAAGGCCATCCAGGACATGAACAAGTACATCAACGAAGGAAAGGAGAACTACAACCGCATCATCCCCGCCGCCGAAGGTGAAGCCAACAAGATTATTCAGGAGGCTCAGGGTTATGCATCGGAAAGAGTTAACTCCGCAACTGGTGATGTCGCAAGGTTCAAGAGCGTTCTGGAAGAGTATGAGAAGAGCCCCGAGATCACCGCTCAGAGACTCTATATCGAAACAATGGAGAAGGTGCTTGCCGGAGGTCAGAACCTGACCATCGTGGACAAGAACCTGGAGAGTTTTCTCCCGATAATGAACCTGACGAAGGAGGGCAACTGATATGAAGAAAACACTTATAACACTTGCAGTCATCGTTGCGCTCATAATCATCATCGTCCTGCTGGGACCCATCTACATCCTCTCCGAGGGTGAGCAGAGCGTCGTGACCAGATTCGGAGCCATCGTGAAGGTAGAGACCCAGCCGGGCCTCAAGTTCAAGATGCCGTTCGTCGATACGGTCGTCAGATACTCCTCCAAGATCCTCGCCTGGGACGGAGACGCCCAGAGGATTCCGACCAAGGAGAACCAGTTCATCTACGTCGATCCCACAAGCCGTTGGGTAATCAGCGATCCCAAGCGTTTCTACGAGACGGTCAAGACTGTCGAGAACGCCCAGCTGAGGCTTGACGATATCCTGGATTCGACGGTCAGAACCGTCATTTCCGAGAACTACCTCAACGAGGCAATCAGGAACTCCAACCGCATCAACAACATGACGGTGGTGGAGGAGGTCTCCAGCATC
>JAGCUM010000095.1 GCA_017962865.1 Spirochaetales bacterium | reverse complement strand
TATGAAAGAAGCTTCTGCTGCACTTCCTCGGTGAAGATCGGGGTGTCGAAGTGCCCGCATTACATTGCCATCCTCTGGCCGAAATAGTTTGCCAGAAGCAGGATGTCATCCCATCGTTCTCGAAGCGGCGGAATGAAAATGACCTCGAAGCTCAGTCTGTCCAGGAGGTCTTCCTTGAACTTTCCTTCCTTGCACATCTGCCTGAGGTCGGCATTAGTGGCTCCGATGATCCTTACGTCCGCTTCGTGGGTCACAGAAGATCCTACCCGTTCATAGGTGCCGTACTCGACGACCCTGAGGATCTTCTCCTGTACCTGCATGGGGATGTTTCCTATTTCATCCAGAAACAGTGTACCCCCCTGAGCTTCCTCGAAGCGGCCCTTGCGGGTCTTGTTGGCTCCCGTGAAGGCGCCCTGCTCGTACCCGAAGAGCTCGCTTTCGATCAGCGTCGGGGCAAGGGCAGCGCAGTTTACGGTGACCAGATTCTTCTGCCATCGCTTAGAGAGGTAGTGGAGTCTGCTTGCGGCCATTTCCTTTCCGCTTCCACGCTCGCCTATGACCAGAACGCTGCGGTCAACGGCCGCGGCATCGGCAATGCGCTGCTGGAAGTCGAGGAAAACCTCTGATTCACCTATATAACTGTCGTTGTAAGCTGCCACGTGGTAAAATTTACCATAAATGGGAAAAAATGCCAATACTTGAGGGGTTCTATATATACAAAAACGGGCAAAAACAGTAGAATTCGGACTTGGCACGGGTCTTGCTAAATAAACAGCGTAAGCGAAAGCGCATAAATGAAAAACAGATGAGGAGGAAGTACATGGGAGTGTTTTCAAGATTCCTGGATATCATAAATTCCAACATCAACGCCCTGCTGGATCAGGCAGAGGACCCGGAGAAGATGATCAAGCTTATGATCAATGAGATGGAAGACACCATCATTGAGATAAAGACCAACTGTGCAGCTGCAATCGGAGCTGAAAACACCGCAAAGCGCAAGGTCACGGAACTTGAAGGTCTTGTGGATCGCTGGCAGAAGAGAGCAGAGCTTGCAATCAGCAAGGGACGCGACGATCTGGCACGCGAGGCACTTCTGGAGAAGAAGAGACTCTCAGCCGAGCTGGACAGGCTCCGCGCAGAGAGCGACCGCTACGACAACCTGGTGAAGAAGTACAAGGACGACATCGCCAAGCTGGAAGAGAAGCTCTCCAACGCAAAGGCAAAGTTCCGGGCCATGCGCGAGCAGGCAGCCAGGGAAGCGGAAGCCAAGCGCAAGCAGCAGGGCAGCCAGTACACCTACACCTACAACTGGAGCAGCAAGAACAAGGATGCAGATCCCGTAGATCGCTTCAGCAAGATGGAGGAGCACATCGACAAGATGAGCGGGCGCAAGAACCCGGATGCCGAGAACAGGGACACTGAGTCCAAGTTCAAGGATCTGGAGGAACAGGATGAGATTGAGAGCGAACTCGAGCAGCTCAAGAAACAAATGAACGGTTAAAGCATATAGATACAGGAGGAAATGAAAATGGCTACAAGAAGGCTTTACAGATCAAGGAATGGTGAAATATTGGGTGTGTGCAAAGGCATCGCCGAATGGCGTGACTACCCGGTGGACACCATCAGGCTCATCGTCATCCTGATTGCAATCTTCACGGCTATTGCTCCGGTTCTGATCACCTACTTTATCATCGGTCTTATTCTTCCGGTCAATCCCTATGAGGAAGGAGATGGTTCAAGATCCTATCAGGACGGCCGCAAGCAGAAGAGGGGCAAGACCTACTACTACACCCCCGAACCCGAGGACTTCGTAAGCAGCGAAGCCAAGGCAGAGGCCGACGAGGAATTCGAGCGCAGGAAGAAGGAATCGGACTGGGACAACAGGTTCAGCAACAGTTGAGTACGAGGAAATAGATCAGAAGCAAGGGGACTGAAAATCCCCGAATCAAGCACCGGGCTTCGAGAGTTCATAGAGCTTTCGGAGCCTGTTTTCTATTATGTGGTTGGCAGTATCCGGCGGGAAGTTGCCCTTCACGTTGCGTTTTCCGCAGGGGCGCAGGGTCAGGATCTCCATTCCTTCATCTATGGTAGAGATGGGATAGATGTGGAACTTTCCCTTCTCGATGGCCGAAAGCACCTTCTGAGGCAGTATCAGGGTCTTGATGTTCTGCCTGGGGATGATCACTCCCTGTCGCCCGGTGAGGCCCATGAGTTCGCAGATTGCGAAGAAACCTGCAATCTTTTCATTGATTCCGCCTACGGGCTGGATGTCTCCCAGCTGGTTGACCGATCCGGTGACCGCAACATCCTGACGCACCGGAAGCTCACCTATGGCAGAAAGCAGGGCGAACAGCTCTGCAGAGGAGGCACTGTCGCCGTCTACCTCGGCATAGGACTGCTCGAAGCAGATTCCGGCGTAGACGGAAAGCGGGAAGGTCCTTGCATACTGCTTTCTGAGGTAGCCCTGGAGAATCAGAAGTCCCTTGTCATGGATTTCGCCCGAAAGACCTGCCTCGTGCTCGATGTTTACGATGCCCTCGGAGCCGGGAGCGACCGAAACGGAAATCACCGTCGGTGTTCCGAAGGAGGCCAGGCCCCTGTCCATCACCGCTAGGCCGTTGATCACGCCTACCTTGCTTCCCTCGAGGGAGATCACCATCTCGCCGGTGCGTATTTCCTGATTGATTTTCTCTTCTGTCAGACCGTTGGCAAAATCGCGCTCCTCCATGGCCCTGCTGATGCAGAAACCGTCTATCTCGGAAAGTACTTCGCGGGAGGCTACATAGTTGGCCTCGGACAGAAGGTCGCCCAGAAATGAGAGCTTCGTGGTCAGTTCATCACGCATTTCCGCATACCAGGAGCTGTAGACAAGCAGTTGGCAAATAGCGGTATCAGAAACGGGTAAGAATGAGTTTTTCTCGGTAATATCCTGAATGTAGGCAATTGTTCCGGTAATGTTCTCGTCGGTTGCAGGCATCGCGAAATCGAATTCCGCGGAGACCTTGAAGAGCCGCAGGAACTCGTCGTCGGAGTCGCAGAGCTTGTCGTAGAGCTCGTCGCTGCCGATGAGGATTATGGTGGTGGAAACGGCAGAGGTAACCGGCCTGATGCAGGTGCTGTCCTT
>JAGCUM010000011.1 GCA_017962865.1 Spirochaetales bacterium | reverse complement strand
GGGTCCGACCTTCAGCTGTTTCTCACATGCCGGGCACTGGAAGTTTGCGGTCGGGCCGCCCAGGTCGTTGATGTAGCCTTTGAAATCCTTGTGCTTCGTAAGAAGGGTTGCCTCCTTTACGAGCGAGGCCGTGCTCCTTGTCTGGATGATGCGGCCCTGATGATTGGTGATTGCACAGAACGAGCATCCTCCGTAGCAGCCGCGGTTGCTGGTGATTGAGAACTGCACCTCCCTGATTGCGGGAATGCCGCCGTCCTTGTCGTAGACAGGATGCCAGAGCCTCTGGAACGGAAGCTCGTAAATGGAATCGAACTCTGCTTCTGTCAATGGCCTGACAGGAGGGTTTTGGACTACAATTCTACCATTGCATGACTGGATGAGACATCGTTTTTCAAACGGATTCTCATGCAGCAACTGAAGGTTGAATGCTTTTGCATAGGCTCTCTGCCCTGCGGGATCGGGCTTGTTGGAGGCTTTGTCCCTAAGGGATACTTCCTCGAAGGATGGAAGCTCTATGGGCTCGAACGGTCCGATTTCAGAGCGCTCCTTTTCCGCGACGCTGTAGCACGTTCCGGGGATGTCCCTGATTTCCCTGACGGGAATCCCATTCTTGAGTCTTTTTGCAATCTCCAGAACCTGTAGTTCTCCCATTCCGAAAACCAGGAGGTCTGCCTTGGAGTCCAGCAGGATAGATTTCTTCACCAGATCCTGCCAGTAGTCGTAGTGGGCAAGGCGCCTGAGCGATGCTTCCAGGCCTCCTATGATTACCGGTACTCCGGGGAATGCCTGCCTGGCGAGGTTGCTGTAAACTATCGTGGGCCTGTCGGGTCTGTATCCGGCCTTGCCTCCGGGGGAGTAGTAATCATCGCTTCGCTTCTTCTTGGTGCTGGTGTAGTGGGCAACCATCGAGTCTATGTTCCCGCCTGCGATCATCGTGCAAAGCCTGGGCCTGCCCATGACCTTGAAGGATTCTGCGCTGCGCCAGTCGGGCTGGGCCAGTATCCCCACGCGGTACCCTGCGTTTTCCAGAAGCCTTCCCAGAAGGGCGGCTGCAAAAGAGGGATGGTCCACATAGGCATCGCCTGAGACAAACAGGATGTCCAGTTCGTCCCATCCGCGCTGCTGCATGTCGGCTCTGGAGATGGGAAGAAACAGATTTTCCGAAGCGTTCTGCATATTTGGGATTGTAATTGGTTTGAGCCCATCTAACAATCCCGGAAGTCCCGATTTGTCCGGTTCATGGCGGTTTCAAAAAAACCGTGCACATACAATTCCAATGCTACTAAATATTTTTATAAAAAACTTTGACGATTTCGGAAATCTGTAGTATGATAACATTACCCAATATCGGTATCGTGTGATATTGGGGTTTTTTTATTGGGAGCACTAATGAACCGCGAATCAATTCCATCGGTACATTTCTATGATCAGGACTTCGTTGACCTCTATGACAGGTCCTGGGTCTGGATTGATGAATACTGGAAGCAGGGAACTGAGCAGAACGGCTTTACCGGCAATTACGTTTCCTACGCTGACCAGAAGACCATCAATCTGTTCAATTGCTGCCTTTCCGCTCTCTTTCTGAACTATAGCAACCAGACATATTCCCCGTTCGACATGATCGATTTCTTCTATTCCAAGCAGGAGGAGAACGGGGCTATCCGCTGCGACTACAGCGTCGAGGACGGAAGCGCCGTCGTTTCCGAAGACAATCCCGAGGGCGTCACCTTTCCGATGTTCGCCTATGTCGAATATCTGTTCTACCACAAGATCGGAAACAAGAAGCGCCTCAAGGACATCGTTCCTGTTCTGGAGAACTATTTCACCTGGCTGAAAGACACATTCCAGAAAGAAAACGGACTGTTCTCCGTTCCGGCTTCCGCCTGCCTGACAGGTAATGTTCCCAGGGAAAACGTCTGCTATCCGGTTGATTTCAACACCGTCGTCGCACTCAATGCCTTCTATCTCTCTGAGATCGGAGACATCCTGAACGACAAGGAACTGAGCTTCAAGTACAAGAGACTCTACTTTGCACTAAAGACCAGAATCAACAACCTGATGTGGGACCCTGAGACCAATTTCTACTATGACCTCGACAAATCGGAGAATCGTATCCCCCTGAAGCTTATCGGCGCATACTGGACGTTGCTGGCAGAGATTCCCAATGACGAGCGTGCTTCATTCATGATCGAGTACCTCAAGGATCCGCAGTACTTCGGTACGGACAATCCGTTCCCGAGTGTCAGCGCGGACTCCGATTGCTATAAGGAAAACGCCGAAGGCTACTGCTCAGCCGTAGTCCCGTCGAATGTCTATGCCGTGGTCAAGGGACTTGAGAAGTACGGAGAGTATGTCTTTGCCCGTGAGTGTGCAATCAGACACATGTACTTCATTCTCGATACCCTGCATCCGGAGGGGGACAAGCCCGGCGATGTATGGGAAGCCTATCTCCCGAACAAGGAAGGCGTCCCGGCTCCCGACGGAGAGTTCCCCAGAAAGCGCTTTTTGCCGCAGGCATGCCTGGTGACCATCACCCTGATGATAGAGGACATCATCGGACTGGACGTCTCGCTTCCCAGAAAGACCGTCGACTGGACTGTTCCGAATCTCGAGGTCATGGGAATCGAGAAGCTTTCCCTCAAGCGCAATCTGATCACGATTCTGAGCAACAAGAACACCAGAGGCTGGGAAATCCGTCTGGAGAGCGAGAAGCTCTACTACTTCACGATTGAAATCCTCGACGAAAAGAAGAAAAAGACACTGCCCATCCCAAGCGGCAAGTGCTCCATGCTCATTGATAAACTATAATGTCCTGGTTCGGTAAAATACTCGGTGGCACAATAGGATTCTTTCTCGGCGGTCCTCTGGGGATGATTGCAGGCGCAGTCTTCGGCCATATGATCGACAAGAGCAATGACTTTCAGAACGGTGAAGGCTCGGGCGAGCAGGGCTACAGCCGCCGTTTCGGTGATTCCGACCGCTACTATTTCTTCAATACCGGCTACAACAGATCCCAGATGGTCTTCTTCGTCGGAGCCTTCTCAATGCTGGCCAAGCTGGCATCCGCCGACGGACAGGTGAGCGAGGGGGCGCGCCGCAAGGTCAATGAATTCATGGTCAACGACCTTCATCTCTCAGGACAGAGCTACCGCTATGCCCAGAGCGTATTCGAGCAGGCCCTGAACCAGAATTCCACCTTCGAGAATCTTGCGGACCAGTTCTACGAGAACTTCAGGGGAACACCCCAGATCCTCAATCTGATGGTGGACATCTTCTACCGCGTGGCCATGGTGGACGGACGCATGTCGGCCAACGAGGAGAGGCTGATAGACTACGCCGTCCGCGTGTTCCGCATCCCCGAGTCCATCCATGACAGCATCCGCCGCAACCACAACATAAAGGGGGCTTCCAAGGCCTACGCTGTCCTGGGCCTGACCGAAAGCGCCACCGAGGCCGAAATCAAGAAGGCCTACCGCAAGCTGATTCTCGAATACCACCCCGATACCATAGCGGCAAAGGGCATGGCGGACGAATTCAAGGAGTACGCAACAAAACGATTCCGCGAAGTCCAGGAAGCCTACGAGTCAATCTGCAAAGAGAGAAACATCAAATAAGATAGAATCAGAACTGTATGCGGCCGCGGAATGAGCGTGTCAGTGTTGTTCTGTCCGCATATTCCAGGTCTCCGCCTATGGGCAGTCCCGAAGCCAGACGCGTGAGGGTCAGGCCTTCGCGGTCCTTGAGGATGTGCCTGATGTAGAGGGCAGTGGTGTCGCCTTCCTCCGTTGGATTGGTTGCAATGATGATTTCCCTGAAGGTTCCCTCGTTGATTCTCTGAATGAGCTTGTCGAAGCTGAGGTTCTCGGGCCCTACTCCGTTGAGGGGGTTGATGGCTCCGCCGAGCACGTGGAACAGTCCGTTGTATGCGCCGCTGGCCTGAATGGTGATTACATCCTGAGGCTGCTCTACTATGCAGAGCTGGGTCCTGTCCCTCATGGCATCCGAACAGACCGGGCAGATTTCGGTTTCAGAGAATGAGCCGCAGACGGAGCAGGGGCGGATGCGGTCCTTGATTTCGGCAATGCTCTTGGCAAGGAGCTCGTTGTAATCCTTCGATGTGTTGATCAGCGAGAAAGCGATGCGCGATGCGCTCTTGGGTCCCACTCCGGGAAGTCGGGAAAGAAGTTTCGAGAGATTTTCAAGTGCTGTCATAGTCCAAGTCCGTACTGGGCCATCGTCTGCCCGGCTTCCTCCTGTATGC
>JAGCUM010000094.1 GCA_017962865.1 Spirochaetales bacterium | reverse complement strand
TTCCAATCCTTGCGAATCCTCGAATACTGAGCAGAGTCTGAAACCATCTTTCCCATGTGTAACAGCTTCCCTGAGGTTCTGGGTTCTGAAGGAGTTGCCGTAGCAGAGGATATACAGAGCCTCGAGAAGGTTGGTCTTTCCCTGCCCGTTCTCACCAGTGAGGATTATCTGCTTTGCTGAGGTATCTATTTCGCGGTCCCGGATATTGCGGAATCCATCCAGGACCAGCTTCTTTATAATCATCTTCCTTGTCGGTTTCAGTTGAGGTTCATCGGCATGATGACATGCAGATAATCCCTCTCGGAGTCAGCCTTGACCATGAACGGACGGCCGGGGTCGCTGAATTCGATTCTGGCATCCACTCCGTCCATGACCTTCAGCGGGCTGAGAAGGTATGTATAGTTCATTGCACAGCGCTGTGGCTCACCTTCATACTTGCAGTCGATGACTTCCTTTCCGGCACCGACATCGCTCTCGTTACAGTAGACGGTAAGCTTGTTCTCATCGAATTCAAGGATGACTTTCTTATACTTGTTCTCAACCATGAGTGAAACTCTCTTGAGGGCATCGCTCAGAAGTGAGATGTTGACTGTGCAGAAGCGGCTCTGATGCTCGGGAATGACTCTCTTGTATGCAGGAAAATCATTTTTGATAAGAGATGATGATATCGTGCAGCTTCCGAATTTGAGGGAAATTGAGTTGGCGCTGACGTTGATCTCGAAGTCGCCTTCTCCGACTGCAAGCTTTCTGATGAGGTTGAGGAATTTGCTCGGGATTGTTGCCTTCGGGAAATCGGGAATCACGCTTTCGATTTTCCTGTTGATGTAAGAAAGTCTTCTTCCGTCCGTTCCGACCATGACAAGTCCGCTTCCGTCTTTCTCGAGAAGGGCTCCGTTCATTGCATATTTCGATTCATCGTCACTGACTGCGAAGATGACCTGGTTGATCATATCCGTGAAGTCTTTCTGGGAAACCTTGAAATAACCGTCTTCATCGGCGAAATCGAGACTCGGGAAGGCTGATGCCTCTATTGTCCTGAGCTTGAATTCGATTGCCGTTCCTTCCGGAGATATCTTGATCTTATCGTCATCATCCTCGAATACGATATTCGATTCAGGAAGATTCTTTATGATATTGAGGAATTTATCACAGACGACGGTAGTACTTCCGTTCTCTATTCCCTCTACAGCCATTTCAGAGACATAGCTCATCTTCTGGTCTGTTGCCTTAAGTGTGAGGTTGTTGCCTTCCAGGACAAGGCATACGTTGGCATAGACTGCCATTGTGTTTCTCTGGGATGTGAAGTCAAGTGCGTTGGACAGTTCCTTGAGTATAGCGTTCTTCTGACATACGAATTTCATTTTTACAGACTCCTCTCCAGCTTATTATAGTTAATTAAGAATCTTACCTAATCATCATAATAATAGCACAGAAAATGTACAAAACATAGCAATTCTTTGCCACAGTGGGTTATATCTTAACCGTTTTATTCAACAACCTGTTCATAACCTGTCAGCAGATGTTGAATTGAATCGGCAGTCCCGGCTGTATGCACAACTTATGAACAGGATTACTTCCTTGATTCGAGTTTGATCTGGGTTTCAAGTTTGTCGATTACTCCGTTGATTTCCTTCTCGCTGGATTTCAGTCGGGCTTCCATCTTCTGGACATTGTACATGACGGTCGTATGGTTCTTTCCGTCGAACTCGTTACCGATTTCCGTCGTGGAGTAATCAGTGAGCTTCCTGCAGAGATACATTGCAATCTGTCTCGGAAGTACCACGGACTGGTTCTTGTTTTTACCCTTTATATCGGATACCGAGACATTGAAGTAATTCGCCACGATCCTGATTATCAGATCTATGGAGATTCCGCTTGTATCGTTGTTGGAGCTGATTATGTGTTTGAGCTGCTCCTTTGCAGTTTCAAGTGAAATATCCTTATTCAGCAGCTGACAGTAGGCAATCAGCTTTGTAAGGCATGATTCCAAAGCCCTTACGTTGCTTGATATGTTGGTTGCAATGTAATCAAGGACTTCATCACTGAAGATCACGCTCTTTTCCTGACATTTCTTTCTCAGAATTGCAACTCTTGTCTCGTAGTTGGGAGGAAGAAGGTCGATGTTGAGACCTCTTTCGAACCTTGATCTGAGTCTGTCAGTTATATCCTTGAGTTCCTCGACCGGTCTATCACAGGTGAATACTATCTGTCTTCCGGTATCGTAAAGATCATTGAATGTATTGAACAGTTCGTTCTGTGTCTCGGCTTTTTTCTGAAGGAACTGGATATCATCCATGAGAAGTACCGAAACCTTCCTGTACTTGTTCTTGAACTGCTGTGTCTTCAGTTCCCTGAGTGCCTGGATGTATTCGTTGGTGAAGTTTTCGGCCGTGACGTAGACGACCTTCTGCTTGGTGTTTTTCTTTATGTAATTTCCGATGCTCTGGATAAGGTGTGTCTTTCCGAGTCCGACACCTCCGTACAGGAGGCAGGGATTGTAGGCTGATCCGGGATTCTTGGCAATGGCCATGCATGCACTGTATGCAAAGTTGCTGTTGTCTCCGGGAACAAAGGATTCGAATGTATATGAAGGGTTGAACATCATGTCATCTACAGATGGTTTCGAAGATTTGTTTCTCTGATCCGTTGCTGCAGACTGAGCATTTGATGAAGAAGAAAACGATGGCTCAGTTTTGGAAGTTTCGTCTGATTTTTTATCAGAATGTAACTTCTGAGCATCTTTTTTTACTTCAAGCAGTATTGAATAATTCTGGCCTCCGAGCTCGCTCATGGTGTTCTGGATCAGCTCTTTGAAGGATTCCTCGAACTTATCCTTGAAGAAGGTTGAGGGTACGTAGAGGGTTACTTTTCCGTCCTCTTCTCCACCGAAGACCAGACGGGTGAACCAGGATGAGAAGTCGCTTTCAGGCAAAGAGTCCTTTATCTGTGCTATCGTGGTCTTCCATAATTCCTCAGTCATGTTGCGCTCCTCTGGCTCCGTTATTGTCGGTGGTGAAGATAATATTAACTTGGAAGGGGAGCGTTTTCAAGGGTTCTTTGTCTGCTTCCGATGCATGTTTATACGTATTTTTTTGTCCGTACTTATTGAGGCTTCTTACTAAATAATATATATTATTACTGTTTTATTCACTTTATAAAGTAAGAGGAATATTCTTTTATGAACGAAGAAGACATCAAAGAAGAGGAAATGGAAGATCTCGCCCATGTCTCCAACCCGTACACCGGTGAAAACATCCAGGTTCTCAAGGGTCTTGAGGCGGTCAGGGTCAGGCCCGGTATGTACATCGGTTCCACCGGTCCGGACGGTCTGCATCACCTTGTCTATGAGGTTATAGACAACTCCATAGACGAAGCCGTTGCAGGCTACTGCGATACCATCAAGGTCACTGTGGACAAGGGAAACTACGTCACCGTGGAAGACAACGGAAGAGGTATCCCCGTAGACATCCACCCCACCGAGGGTATCAGTACCCTTGAGGTCGCTCTCTGCCACCTTCACGCCGGAGGAAAATTCAACGGCGGGGCATACAAGGTATCCGGAGGACTGCACGGTGTCGGAGTCAGTGTCGTCAATGCACTTTCCGACCATCTTGTGGCTACGGTACACAGAGAGCCCGACATGTACATGCAGGAATACCATTACGGTGAGCCTGTGGATGCCGTGAAGAAGGTCGGAACCACCAACAAGACCGGAACCACGATCAAGTTCCATCCGGACACATCCATCATGGAGACCGATAACTTCAGTTTCGGAGTGCTTTGCGAGAGATTCAGGGAGCTTGCATTCCTGAACAAGGGTGTGACCATCACCGCAATCGACAACCGTGAGGAGAATCCGGAAGAGAGAGTCTTCCACTTCGACGGAGGAATCAAGGATTTCGTCACCTATATCAACGAAAACAAGAAGATCATCCCCGAAGGAACGGAGCCTATTTACTACTCCGGAGAAAGATCCAATGACAACGGTGCTGCAATCGTAGAATTCGCCCTCCAGTACAACGACAGGTTCGATGAGAACCTCCACTCCTTCGCAAACAACATCAACACACGCGAAGGCGGAAAGCATCTCATCGGTTTTACAAGCGGTCTTGTCGCCTGCTTCAAGAACCAGCTCCAGAATCACATGAAGGAGCTTGTGGGCAAGAACAAGAACGCAGAGGCTTTCTTCGAGTCCGATGATTTCAAAGAGGGTTTCAACTCCGATGTACGTGAAGGTCTGAGCGCCGTCGTATCGGTCAAGATCACGAACCCGCAGTTCGAAGGTCAGACCAAGATGAAGCTCGGTAACTCCTACGTACAGGGTATCGTCTACAGCTTCGTATACCAGAAGCTCAATGACTATTTCGACGAGCATCCGGACCAGATCATGGTTCTGCTGGAGAAGACGGTCGCCTCATCCAAGGCGAGGATAGCTGCCAAGAAGGCACGCGAGAACGCCCGTAAAAAGGGTTCTGTCAGTTTGCCCGGTAAACTTGCCCCCTGCTCCGAAAAAGACCCTGAAAAGTGCGAGATTTTCATCGTTGAGGGAGATTCTGCAGGCGGAAGCGCCAAGCAAGGCCGCGACAGAAGCATCCAGGCCATTCTTCCTCTCTGGGGAAAAATGCTCAACGTCGAGAAGACCAGGGAAGACAAGGTCGAAGGCAACGACAAGCTCCAGCCCGTCATCGATTCCATCGGTGCAGGACTGGGCGCCAACTTCGATGTGACCAAGGCCCGCTATCACAAGGTCATCATCATGGCCGATGCCGATGTGGACGGATCACATATCAGAACCCTTCTTCTTACGTTCTTCTTCAGATATATGAGGCCTCTGATCGATGCCGGCTATGTCTATTTCGCCATGCCGCCGCTTTACAAGATTACGATCAAGGGCAAGGACTACTACGCATTCAACGATGAGGACAAGGCCACGATCCTTCGCGATCACAACGAGGACGAGTCCGATTCCAAGAACGTCAAGATCCAGCGCTACAAAGGTCTCGGTGAAATGAACCCTGAACAGCTCTGGGAGACCACCATGAACCCGGAAACCAGGTTCATAGGAAAGGTTCACCTCTCCGACGCAGTCGAGGCAGACCATGTGTTCTCGATGCTCATGGGAGAGGAAGTCGAGCCCAGGCGTGTCTTCATTGAACAGAATGCGACCTACGCACAGATCGATGCCTGATGGGAGGAAATGAAATGGAAGAGGAAAAGAAAGACAGAGTACTTGTTTCAGACCTCTCTGAGGAGATGAAGAAAAGCTATCTCGACTATGCAATGAGCGTCATTGTCAGCCGTGCACTGCCCGATGTCCGTGATGGTCTGAAGCCTGTCCACAGGAGAATCCTGTACGATATGTATGACCTGGGCATCAAGTCCACGGGAAGCTTCAAGAAATGTGCCCGTACCGTCGGAGACGTTCTCGGTAAGTTCCATCCGCACGGAGACGCATCGGTCTACGACGCATTGGTAAGGCTTGCACAGGACTTCTCCATGCGTTATCCGGTCATCAAGCCGCAGGGTAACTTCGGATCGATCGACGGAGACCCACCTGCAGCCTACAGATACACCGAAGCCAAGATGGCACGCATGGGCGAACTCATGCTCCAAGATATCGACAAGGATACGGTCAACTTCGTACCCAACTTCGACGAATCCCTCAAGGAGCCCGAGGTTCTTCCTGCAGGATTCCCGTTCCTGCTTGCAAACGGAACAAGCGGAATCGCAGTCGGAATGGCAACCAACATGCCGCCCCACAACCTCCGCGAGATCACCGATGCCCTCTGCGCCCTAATCGAGAATCCGGATATCTCGATTCTCGAGCTGATGAACTACATCAAGGGACCGGACTTCCCCACATACGGAAAGATCTGCGGTACCAAGGGTATCCGCGATGCCTTCGAGACAGGCCGCGGAAAAATAGTCATGCGCGGTGTCTACCACATAGAGGATCACAAGACGCACGAGTCCATCGTGTTCACCGAAATCCCCTATCAGGTCAACAAGGCAGAGCTTGTAAAGCACATCGACGAACTTCGTAAGGATGACGTACTAAAGGATATTTCGACCATTAGGGACGAGTCGGGCCGCGATGGCATAAGAATAGTGATTGAGCTTAAAAAAGATGCTGTCAGTGAGATAGTAGTCAATCATTTGTTCCAAAACACAGCCCTTCAGACCAACTTCAACGTCAATAACCTGGCCCTTGTCGAGGGTCGTCCGAAGTGCCTGAACCTCAAGCAGATGCTCTACTACTACCTCGAGCACCGCAAGGACGTCACGACCAGAAGAACCCGTTTCGACCTTGCAAAGGCTCAGGAAAGAGAGCATATTCTGCTCGGTCTGAAGATCGGTCTCGAGAACATCGATGAGGTCATCGAGATCATCAAGAACGCTGCCAACAACGAAGAGGCATCGCTCAAGCTCCAGGAGAGATTCCTTCTCTCCGACAAGCAGGCCAACGCCATCATCCAGATGAGACTCGGGCGCCTGAGCCACCTCGAGACCCAGCAGATAATCGATGAGCTCAATGAGCTTGAGATCCGCATCGCCTTCTATAAGGAACTTCTTGCAGACGACATGAAGATGCTTGCTGAAGTCGAGAAGGAAATCAGACAGGTCGGCGAGGAATACGGCGATGACAGAAGAACCTTCATCGATCTTCATGAAGTCGACGGTCTCATGGACAAGGATTTCATCAAGAAAGAGGATGTCGTCGTAGTCATTACGAACAAGGGCTTCGTGAAGAGAGTTCCTGCAGACGAGTACAAGTCCCAGGGTCGCGGAGGCAAGGGAGTCAGAGGCGCATCGCTGCGTGATGAGGACTTCGTCGAGCATCTCTTCTCTGCATTCTCACATGACCACATCCTGTTCATCACCAACTTCGGAAAGGCATACTGCCTTGAGGTCTGGGAACTGCCCGAGGGCCAGAAGGTCGGTAAAGGCGTGAACATCAAGGCCATTCTTCCGAAGATGGAGGAAGGTGAGAGCATCTCGGCCATAATCGACTTCAAGGACTTCGATGAGAACGAGAGAATCCTGATGGCAACACGTTTCGGTGTTGTGAAGCAGGTCAAGCTCAACGACTTCATCAATGCATGCAAGAACGGAATCAGGGCAATTGTCCTTGATGAAGGTGATGCACTGATCAAGTGTCTGTTCGTACAGCCCGGTGATGAAGCAATGATCGTATCCAAAAACGGCAAGGGTCTTCGCTTCAGCGTTGACGATGTCAGGGTCATGGGAAGAGTCACTCACGGTGTCAGAGGAATGAATCTGGCCGATGGAGACGAAATCGTAGGCCTTGTGAAGGTCGAGGAAGGAAAGACAATCATCCTCGTAACAGACCAGGGCAAGGGCAAACAGGTCGAATTCGACTTCTTCAGAACTCATGGAAGAGGTACGATGGGACAGAAGACCTACAACCTTCCGGATAACGCATATCTCGTTTCAGCACAAGGAGTTAATGACGAAAACGATGTGGTCTGCATCACCAAGAAAGGCCAGACGATCCGCACTCATGTCAACGGAATCTCCTCTCAGGGAAGGAATGCAGGAGGCGTAAATGTCTTCAGGATGAAGACTGATGACGACTATATTGTCGCCATGACGGTCACCGATTACCAGGAAGACGAGCCAGAAGAGGCAGAAACCCCCGAAAACACAGAGATATCCGAACTCGGAACGAATATTGAGGCTGAAAATGCCGAAAATGAGGCAGTAGAAAAAGAGTGAGAAAATGGCCGATTTTGGCCACATGATTCTGTTACTATACACAGTAACGCACCCTAAAAACCGCATTCTAGCTATCTGGAATGCGGTTTTTCAATGGTCCGGGAAGTTTTCAAAAAATGAACCAAGTACTTTCAGAAAAGTGAAAGAAGTCAGATAAGACCGGCAAAAATAGAAGAACGAAAGCGGCAGCTCCTGATTGTTGAGAGAAGGAATAGTTGTCTGCGAATAGGTCTTTCCGACTAAGTTTCCAGATTCATGGAAACAACTGATTGATGGATTGAAAATGTTTCACGTGAAACACGAATGATTATCAAAGCTGTTCATGAAAGAATAAAAAGAAAGCCAGGCCGAAGCCTGGCTGAAATGTTTCACGTGAAACAGTGTTAATTTTCCTGGAATGTAAGATCAACAACCTCGATGTTTTCATCTACGTTGACCTTAAGCATGCGTTCTACACCATTTTTCAGTGTAAGAGCTGAATACATGCATCCGGCACAGGCTCCCTGAAGTCTGACAAAGACTTTGTTGCCTTCGGTCTTAACATATTCGATATCTCCGCCGTCGTTCTGCAGCGAAGGTCTTACGTAATCCAGCGCTTCTATGATTTTTTTCTCCAAATCTTCCATCGCAAGGGCTCTCCTTATGCAAATAATGTAAAATATGGTGTCAAATAAGTCAATAAATTGATGACTTTCAAAATAATATAGTCTATATTATGAATATGCAGGCGAAAAAAATCATTTTTTTGAATCAAAAAGGTGGTGTCGGTAAGACTACCACTGCGGTTAATGTTGGTTCTGCACTGGCAAGAGAAGGATACAAGGTGCTGCTTGTAGATCTTGATTCCCAGGGAAATCTGTCCAGTGCTGTCTCTGCAGACACTTCTAGACCCGGAATATATGAAATTTTGGCCGGAGAAGCCGATTTTTCTGCTGTTCAGACCACTCCTGTAGACGGATTGTTCTGTTTGAGCGGCGGAATTAATATGGCCGGACTGGCAATTGAGCTTGTTGATGAGGATAATCGCGAGTTTTTCCTTAAAAATGCTCTTTCTTCATTCGATGATAAATTCGATTTCATCTTTGCAGACTGTCCTCCTGCATTGGATCTTGTTACAATGAACGCTCTTTGTTGGGCAAATTACGTTATTATTCCCATGCAGTGCGAGTATTTTGCAATGGAAGGTCTGAATTTGCTGCTAAGAACGGTCAATTCAGTGAAAAAACGTCTGAATCCGGCTCTGGATGTGCTTGGAATCGTATTTACGATGTATTCAAAGCGTGCAAATCTTAATAATGAAGTTGTTGAAGACATTTCCACATACTTCAAAGATCTCGTTTTTGAATCAAAAATCCCCAGAAACGTACGTTTGAGCGAAGCTCCGTCTCATGGATTGCCGATCAATGCCTATGATAACAGCTGTTCCGGTGCAAAAGCCTATGCAGCTCTTGCAAAGGAGGTCATAAACCGTGCCTATTAATAGAAAACATGGCCTCGGAAGAGGAATTAACTCTCTGATCGATGAATATTCGACCTATGAAGTGAAAAAACTCGAGGAAACCGGTTCAAAAGTCCTTGAAATCGATATTTCGAATATCAGGCCTAATCCTAATCAGCCCAGAAAGGTTTTTGATCCGGATGCACTCATGGAATTGCGAGATTCTATCATTTCCCAAGGCGTGCTTCAGCCGATTTTGGTTGAGGAAATAGCTGAAAATGTCTATGTAATTGTTGCTGGTGAAAGAAGATATCGTGCTGCAAAGATGGCCGGTCTGAAGACTGTTCCCTGTATTGTACGCAATTTTACGGATCTTCAGAGAATGGAAGTTTCCCTTATCGAGAACATCCAGAGAGAAAGCCTGAACACGGTAGAAGAAGCCAGAGCTTATGCTTATCTCCTTACACAGTCAGGAATTAAGCAAGATGAGCTTGCCAAAAAGGTGGGTAAAAGCCGTCCTGCAATCGCCAACAGCGTCAGAATTCTCAACCTTCCCGACAAGATGCTTGATGCTCTGGAGAAGGGATATTTCACTTCCGGACATGCAAGAGCCCTCCTCAGCGTCGAGAATCCTGCCGATCAGGAGATACTTTTCTCTAAGATCATCGATGAAGACCTCTCCGTAAGACAGGCTGAGAGCCTTGCACAGGACCTCAACAGCGGAAAACGTGCCGTAAACAAGCTTCCTCTTGAGGAAAAACCCGTCAGAACCGATGAAAAGGCCCCTGTTCTCGTTCATCTTGAGGAAAAGTTCCTTTCAGCCACCGGCTATAAGGTTGAGATCAAGGGAAAGGTTAAGAACGGAATCATCAAGAAGGGTAAGGTTCTCATCCCGTTCACTACCGAAGAAGAGCTTGAACAGATTTACCAGATCCTTGCTCCCGGTGATGAGCTATACGAATAATTACTTATAATACAAGGAATTAAATATGAGTTATAAAGACACAGACGGCCTCTATGCCGTAATTGATACACAGAAAGGAGACATCGTTATCCGCCTTGAATACCAGAAGGTTCCCATGACTGTTGCTAACTTCGTGGGCCTTGTCGAGGGCGAGCTGAACATGGAGGATCCGGGCGAAAACTTCTATGAAGGCCTGAATTTCCATAGGGTAATCGATAATTTCATGATCCAGGGCGGTTGTCCCAAGGGTGACGGAACCGGCGGACCGGGCTATTCCTTCCCGGATGAGTTCGATCCGTCGCTGCGCCATGACGGTCCCGGCGTTCTGAGTATGGCAAATGCAGGCCCCGGAACCAACGGAAGCCAGTTTTTCATCACCCATGTGAAAACTCCGTGGCTGAATGACAAGCATTCTGTCTTCGGACATGTCGTTGAAGGCCAGGATGTGGTGAATTCCATCCGTCAGGGGGATAAAATCAACACCATCACCATCGAAAGAATCGGTGAGGATGCCCAAAACTTCAAGGTTACGAAGCAGATTTTCGCAGACCTTGTCCAGAGTGCTGCAAAGCGCGCCATGGACCGCAGGAAAGCCGAGATCGAGAAGGTTGAGAAAGAGATTTCGAACCGTTGGCCGAACACCGTTAAGACCCCCAGCGGGCTTCAGTATGTAGTCCTGAAAAAGGGTGACGGAAAAGGCTGCCCGAAGTATGGAAAACCGGTTACGGTACATTACACCGGAACGCTTCTTGACGGACGCATGTTCGACTCTTCGGTACACCGCGGACAGCCTGCAACATTCCAGATCGGACAGGTAATCGAAGGCTGGAATGAGGCTCTCGTTACAATGAGCAAGGGAGAAAAAAGGACACTGATTATCCCGCCCGAGCTCGGATACGGAGTGCAGGGCTATCCCGGAATCATCCCGCCGAATTCCTACCTGATTTTCGACGTGGAACTGCTGGATTTCTGATTTAGTCAGGACGGCTGACTAACACGAAAAACCTGCAACACAATTAGCAAATTCCGCTTTTCCAGAGGGTTTGCAGTGTTGCAGGTTTCTTTGCATTCGGCCTACAATCGAAAGAGGAAAAAAGGGTTTGTAAGGAGGTCTTATCATGAAGGCAACTACACAGTTCATCTGTTCGCAATGCGGATATACCAGTTCCAAATGGCTGGGCCGCTGTCCTGAATGCGGTTCATGGAACTCCTTTACAGAAGAGAAGATAGAGGATAAGAAGGCAGTTAGTAAGGACTCCTCACAATACTCCTCCAAGGCATTGTCCGATGTCCCGTATGACACTGAGTTCCGTTTCGAGAGCGGTATCCCTGAATTGGACCGTGTCCTGGGCGGCGGAATCGTGAGATCCAGTTCCGTCCTTGTTGGCGGAGAACCGGGCATCGGAAAATCCACGCTCTTGCTGCAGGTGGTGGCAGCCTGTTCGGCTCGACGCAAGGTCCTGTATGTGTCCGGAGAGGAGAGTGCCAGCCAGGTTCGCCAGAGAGCGGAGAGACTCGGCCTAGAACTGGGCGGAATCAACATCTTCTGTGAGACCAAACTCGAGAAGATAATGAGCGTCCTCAAGTCGGAAAAGCCCCAGATCGCAGTCATCGATTCCCTTCAGACTTTGGCTACCGATGAGCTGACTTCCGTCGCCGGATCGGTTACCCAGATCCGCAACTGCTGCATGGAAATCACAGGCCTCTGCAAGGCCATCGGAACAGCCGTTTTCTTCGTCGGCCACGTGACCAAGGAAGGGACTCTGGCAGGCCCCAAGATCATCGAACACATGGTTGATACCGTTCTCTATTTCGAGCAGGCTTCTATGGGCGTCCGGCTTGTACGGGCTGCCAAGAACCGCTTCGGTTCGGTGGACGAGATCGGCATCTTCACGATGTCTTCGGCCGGTCTTGAAGGGGTCAAGGATCCTGCCAGCTTCTTCATTTCCGAGCGAAAGGAAAGCACTCTGCCTCCCGGCATCTCCTATACTGCCATCACGGAGGGTACAAGAACCTTCCTGGTTGAGATCCAGGCCCTCATAGTAGAGGCAAAAAGCGGCTACAGCCGCGTTTATTCGGACAGGATAGATTCCTCCAGGGTCCTGCGTGTCTGCGCGATTCTGGAGCGCCATGCGGGCATCAGGCTTACGGACAAGGATATCTACGTCAACGTAGCCGGCGGAATAAAGGTCAACGAGGTTTCCGTGGAGCTTTCTTTGGCTCTTGCCCTCTGGTCTGCATACAGCGAGACGAATCTTCCTGCAAAGATGGTAAGCTTCGGAGAACTGTCCCTCGCGGGGGAGGTCAGACCTGTAAACTACGGGGACAGACGCCTGAAGGCCGCTTCCGACATGGGCTTCGACAAGGCGATGGTCCCTGCAAGCATGAATTTCGAGAAGAACAACATACTTCTCAAACGCTGCCAGAAGATAAGAGACGCATTTATCCTGAAATAGAAAAACTCAGCTGAAGACCCTGAGCATGATGGGGAAGAGAACGAAGGTTCCGATGATGCTTCCGAGACTTGAAGTGAAGAAAATCAGGAAGGCATGAAGAACGCGGTTCTTGAACCAGCCCTTGAACTTTGAAATATCATCGGAAAGATTCTCGAAATCCTTGACCGCAGGCTTTCTCATCGTGGCTTCGACTATGCCCGTGAACACACCTACTCCAATTGCAGGGTTGAGCACGGCAATCGGCGCTGCTATGGCCGATACTATCCAGTTAAGCGGGTGGGCGAGGGAGAGGATGCTGAAAAGCACTGTCGTGGCTGCATTCGTACATGCCCAGATGGTGAAGTACCTGAGGCTCTCGTGGAAGCCGTTGAAAACTCCCGCTAGAACTATTATGGCAACCAGGATAACCGGTATCGACCAGCCTATGATCTTGCCCAGCTTGGACGGCTTGGGAACCTTGGAGATCTCGGAGAGGTCGGTTGAGAGTTTGCCGTTCTCGAGGCCTTCCATGGTCCTGATGATTCCGTTCGCGTGTCCGGCTCCGATCACGGCGACCTTCTTCTTTCCCGGGGCCTGCATGATGTTTGTGGCCAGATAGCGGTCGCGCTCGTCGATGAGGGCTTCCTTTGCTCCGGGAAGCTCCTTGGCAAGCTCGTTCATCATCTCCTGGAGGGTATCGGAATTCTTGAGCTTCTCCATCTCCTCGGGAGAGAACTCTTCCTTGTCGAAGGCGCTCGAGAGGAGGGTTGCAATCAGCTTGGCCTTGTTCCAGAGGTTGCTCTTGGCCCAGGCGCGCTTGAGGGTGGTGGCGATTTCGCGGTCGCAGAACGAATAGGGGATTCCCTTTTCCTCCGCAATCCTGCTGGCTCCGATGATTTCCTCTCCGGGGGCGGAACCTGTCTGGGTTCCCATCTTCTTCTGGAACGAAGCCAGGGCTGTGTTTGCGAGCAACAGGAAGGTCTTGCCCTCCCTGAAGACCTTGGTCAGGTTCATGTTGGCATAGCTCTGTTCCTTGGTCTTGCTCTCGTAGCGGCCCTTGTCCAGCTCCAGGCAGATGTGGTCAGGCTGTTCGCTTTCTATGACAGAGCGCACCTCATCCACGCTGTCCTGCGAGACATGCGCGGTTCCCACGAGGATGATCTCATCCCCGTTGTCCAGGAAAATCTTGTTGATGGTGTCGCTGATGTGCTCTGTTCTCACGTTCGCCTCCGAGGGTACATTGAAATATACAATCTATGTGAGAAGTATTCAACAACAGTTCGTTCCCCATTATGATTAAACCGTGACTACGGAACGCACCTGCGAAGGCATCAGCTATACCCTCAGACGCAACAGGGGACAAAGGAATCTCAGAATACACATATCCTCCGAGGGCAAGGTCATCGTAAGCGCGCCTTACTTTGCCTCATACGGGGAGATCGATGCCTTTGTGACCGGCAGCTCGGACTGGATAGCCCGACATACCGGCAAGGTCTCTTTCCACGACTACGGAACGGGGGATTTCGTTCCTTATCTGGGCAAGAAGATGACCCTCTTGGTCATAGAGGGAAAAATAGCCCGATATGATGTTGTTGACGATAAAATCATAGTAACAGTCAAGAAACAAGACATCAAAAAGATCAAGGAAATCATAAAGAAATTATATGTGGAGACCGTGGAAAAGGTTCTGAAAGAGAGGGTTCCCTACTGGTGCGGGACCATCGGAGCCGATGTCCCGGAGTTCGGTGTCAACCGCGCGAAGGGCAAGTGGGGCGTCTGCTATCCGCAGGAAAAGCGCCTCTATCTGAGCTACATGTGCGCGACATTGCCCAAGGATCTGATAGATATGACGGTTCTGCACGAAGTCTGCCATCTGCGCTTCAGCGGACACGGAAAGGACTTCTGGAAACTCATGAAATCCAATATGGAAGATCTTGATGAAAGAAAAGCCAGACTCAGTGAAATCACCAAGTCCGGCTGGACTTACAATATCGTCTGAAGAATCATCTGATTATCGAGAGCAGATGCCTCATGAATTCATAGACCCTCAAGGAGGAGCTGATCGAGAGCCTCTCTGCGGTTGAATGTATGTCGTACAGCTGAGGTCCGATTGAAACGCTGTCCATGCCCGGGCATCTGCTGTTGATTACGCTGCATTCCAATCCTGCGTGGATTGCCGTCACAACGGGCTTCTTTCCTGTCTGCTGTTCATATGCCTGTGCACAGAACCTGGCCAGCGGCGAATCCGGATTGGGAGTCCAAGCCGGGTATTCGTCTCCGGTCTTGCAGTCGATGCCGAAGCTCTCCAGACATACTTTTAGGCGGTCGACGAGATAGTACTTTGCGGTATCCACATTGCTTCTGACGCTGATCTGGAGGTCCAGTTTTCCTTCGTTGATTCTTACGATTGCCAGGTTGTCGGAGGTCTCCACGATTCCCGGGATTGCCTTGCTCATCGTGAATACTCCGTGCGGACAGGCAAACAGGGCCTTTATCACAAGCATTGAGGTCT
>JAGCUM010000093.1 GCA_017962865.1 Spirochaetales bacterium | reverse complement strand
TGCCTCACGGACACGGGCATCGATCTCTTCCTTAGCGAACTTGCGGATCTTGAGTCCGAATGCCATGTTGTCGTAGACAGTCATGTGCGGGTACAGAGCATAGTTCTGGAAGACCATTGCGATGTCTCTGTCTTTCGGCGGGACGTCATTTACGAGCTTTCCGTCGATGTAAAGTTCTCCACTGGAAATGTCTTCCAGTCCGGCGACCATACGAAGAGTGGTTGACTTACCGCATCCTGAAGGACCGACAAGTACGACGAATTCCCTGTCGTGGATGTCGATGTTGACATCGTTGACAGCCTTCACACCACCGTCGTAGACCTTGCAGATGTTTTTCAACAATACTTCTGCCATAGAAACCTCCGAGGTTTTATCTTATTCTGAGATAGGATACTACTATATATTCGCTCCTGTCAAAGCTTTTTTTGCTCAGACCATCGCCTCGGGACGGAAGATTTCATCGAATCTTTCGGCAGTCAGAAAGCCCAGGCTGACGCATGCCTGCTTGAGCGTAATGTTCTCAACGAAGGCCTTCCTTGCAACAAAAGCTGCATTTTCATAACCTATGTATGGATTTAAGGCCGTCACAAGCATCAGTGAGTTTTCAAGATTCGATTTCATTTTCTCCCTGTCGGCGACTATGCCGCAGGCACAGTTGACATCGAAGGAAGTGATGGCTTCGGACAGAAGCCGTACCGACTGAAGGTAGTTGTAGATGCACACAGGCATGAATACGTTGAGCTCGAAGTTGCCCTGGCTTGCCGCCATACCAACGGCAGTGTCGTTGCCCATGACCTGCACCGCAACCATCGTCACGGCCTCGCACTGGGTCGGATTCACCTTGCCCGGCATGATCGAGGAACCCGGCTCATTGGCGGGAATCCTGATCTCCCCGAGTCCGAGCCTCGGGCCGCTTGCCAGCCAGCGGACATCGTTTGCAATCTTCATCATGTCGCAGGCCAGGGCCTTGACTGCTCCGTGGGAGAACACCAGCTCGTCCTTGGATGTGAGGGAATGATATTTGTTCGGGGCACTTACAAACGGATAACCGGTCAGCTTTGCAGTCTTTTCAGCCACCAGGGCAGCAAAACCTTCGGGTGCATTGAGCCCGGTCCCCACCGCGGTTCCGCCAAGTGCCAGCTCCAGAAGTGGCTCGACGGATTTCTCCAGAAGTTCCACATCCCTCTCCAGGCTTGCCCTCCAACCGGAGATCTCCTGGGCGAACGTAATCGGCGTGGCATCCTGCAGGTGGGTTCTTCCGCATTTGACGGCATCCGAATTCTCGTCTTCCAGCCTTCTGAAGGTCTCTATCAGGGCCTCGGCTGCGGGAATCAGCTTCTCCTTGACCGAGATTACCGCTGCGATGTGCATCGCAGTCGGAAAGGTATCGTTCGAGCTCTGGCTCATGTTGACGTCATCGTTGGGATGGAGAAGGACTTTGCCCGCAAGCTGGTTTCCCCTGTTGGCTATGACCTCGTTGGCATTCATGTTGCTCTGCGTGCCGCTGCCGGTCTGCCAGACCACAAGGGGGAAATGGTCTGCAAGCTTCAGGGAAATGACTTCATCGCAGGCCTTCTCTATTACTGAAAGCTTCTCTGCGGTCATCCAGGAAGGAACAAGCTCGGCGTTGGCCATTGCCGCTGCCTTCTTGAGAATACCGAAGGCCCTGACAATCTCTGCGGGCATGGTCTCGAGCCCTACCCCGATCCTGAAGTTACGGATGCTTCTCTGGGTCTGTGCTCCCCACAGCCTGTCGGCAG
Organism: Spirochaetales bacterium; assembly: GCA_017962865.1. Next base: position 1,008 of record JAGCUM010000093.1, on the reverse strand, counting down.
GGACTTTGACCTCGCCCATGGAATCGTGTTCAATCCTATAGTCCATATTCCACCTCTGGCGAAATCATATCACATAGACCCTTTTCTTCACACTATAAAAAAAGCCCGCGGATGCGGGCCTATCGGTCTGAAAACGAACTCAGATCATCTTCGTCAGGCTTTCATCGATCTCACCGATCTTGAAGCGCTGAATCTTGGAAGAGGACGAAAGCGGGAACTTCTCCTTCTGGATGGCCAGCTTGCGGATCTTCTTGTAGCTCGGGAATGTGGCGTTGACCTCGGTGATGATTGCACCGATGTGGTCCAGAAGACCGTTCATGTCATTCTGGTACTTCTCCATGCAGGCATCGGAAGGATGTACGATTGCCATGATGCCCTCGACCTTCTTTGCAGCATCTGCTACATAGCCGCGGACACAGATCTGATCGATATCGTCATAGAGCTGGAAGCTGTCCTCGATCTCCTCGGGGAAGACGTTCTTTCCGCCCTCGGTGACGATGATGTTCTTCTGTCTTCCGGTCAGATACAGGTAGTTTCTGCTGTCCAGATGTCCGATATCACCCGTGTTGAGCCATCCGTCCTCGGTAAGGATCTCGGCAGTTGCCTCGGGGTTCTTGTAATAGCCCTGCATGACCATGGAACCCTTGATGTAGATAAGTCCGTTGCCGTCCGAATCGGGATCGACGATCTTCTCCTCGACGCCCGGGATGGTCTTTCCGACACTGGTCTCGATGTAATCGAAAACAGGATTGAGGTTGATGATCGGGCTGGTCTCGGTCAGGCCGTAGCCCTGGACGAAGTCGATACCCAGCTGGTTGTAGAGCTTGAAGGTCGATGCCGGAAGCGGTCCGCCGCCGGAGATGCAGATTCTGATCTTGTCGAGGGATACCTTCTTGAGAATGAAGGAGAACATCTTCTTTCCGCCCTTCCAGTTGAAGTGCTTCTTCAGGAATCCGCTGAATCCCATCATGCATCTGATGAGTCCGTTGACGATCGGTCCCTTCTCCT
>JAGCUM010000010.1 GCA_017962865.1 Spirochaetales bacterium | reverse complement strand
TGCAGAAGATCTTCGTTTGCTTGGTGAGAGATATCACTGCAACAATCTGAAGTATCTGATGAAGTATTTGGGGAGGAGCGGAAGATGAACAACGTAATTCAGGAATGCTGGCTCGCTTGGTTGCTCTTATGCTTGTTAGAAAAAATGATGGTCTAATCTTTGGGGTATAGGTCTGTTTTGTGTATAATTGGTGCAGAGGGGGATGTCGGATGGATCGTTCGGCCGAGGTGAGCTTTGTGAATGATTATGTTCTCAAGAGCCGGAGGGAAAGGCTGCTGTATGAGCTGAGTACGCCCGCAAAGCGTCGCGATGCCCTTTCCCGGTTCTGCCATCAGGCGCCGCAGCTGCTCGATCCGGCACGGATTCGGATGCAGGGGGAGGACCTGGACCGCTCGGCGCCTTTTCTTTCCTTCGTGCGGGATCACGATGGGCTCTGCCATGTTCTGTCGCCGGATTGTTTTCCGGACGGGGAGCAGATGATGCTGCATGATGCTCTTTCCTGGGCGGTTTCGTGGCCAGATGCGGTTCTGATTCTCGGAAATGGTTTTGCCGTGGTGTTCGGAGAAGTCTTCAAGGGCGGGCGGGGGAAGTACCTGGTTGTATAGTTGGGGATTCCGGGATAGGGATTGAGATAAAAAAGGCCACATTTCTGTGGCCTGTGAGCTTAGGTGTTGGATGCCAGCTTTTGTACTTCCTCTAGGGAAAGGCCGGAGTATTTGGATACCTTCTGGGGATCCATCCCGTCCTCAAGCATGAGTCTTGCGGTTTTCTCTGATTCTTCTGTACGACCTTTAATAAGACCGATCTCTATTCCTCTGTCGATAAATCCTTCTGATAAGTTGCACATGGTATCTGCCTCCTTTATGGTTTCCGGTGCCAGGTCTATGTCGTAATCATCCTTCAGCGTCCTGACCATATCCCGGTCCTTAATCGTGCCGAAGACCGTATCGAGCATCCCCAGCACTTCTTCCTGCGCATTCTCCTTCTCGCCCAAAGCCAGAATGATAAGGCTCTGGAGGTCATAGTCCTCTTTCCGTGCGCTGTAGCCGCCTTTCCTGAATGCTTCAGCGGTGCGGTACTCTACTATGGAGTTCTTCTTCTCCGGCGCCACATTCATCAGTATCCATATTGAATATACCTTACAGATTCGGCCGTAGTCCATACCTGAAAACCGCGTTCCCTTCTGGGCACTTATGAGCCTGCTGCAGTAGTACAGCCCTCTCTTGACCAGCGGGTAGGAAGAACTCTCGGCCTTCTGACTTCTATAACAGAAAAAGTGCTTTTTTCATTAGAAATTTCAGCGTGTTTTTGCAACAATATTTGGCATTTTTTGTTTGTCTTATAAGCCGGGATTAGGGGTATCGGGCTGGAGGGGTGGGCTATTTGTGTGAAAGTTATTGATATCGGTTTGGGTCTGTGCAATATTGATATCAAGTATAGGGAGAGAGATATGAGAAAGGTTTTGGGCATTGTTCTTTCGGTTCTCGTCGTTTCGGTAATTGTGCTGGTGGCTTCCTGCTCGAATGATGTCGGCAATCAGGGTGAATCCGGTGGGCCGCTGGGTGATTGGATTGCTCCGACTACCTACAAGGGATTCGATATCATTGACGGTGAGTATTCCAGTGACGAGGGGTCGTTTCCGTTCAAGTATTCGGACGGCTTTTTCGAGGTGGATCCCAAGTACTATTCGACCCATATGGCTACCATGTCCCAGGCGCTGGCCCATGCTTCGGTTACCAAGCTGACAAACGGAGGGACCAAGAATCCCGATGATGCCTACAGGCATGCTCCCGACAGACTCATAGACATCCTCAGCCAGATTGGTTTCTATGACTACAACTACTATGTCATCCCTGATTATTACGTCAAACCCACGCCCGAGACCATCGGAGCGGTCATCGGTTACAAGGAGATCGATACCGTGCGAAAGGGCCACATTGCCGTCATCTCCATAACCATCCGAAGCGGAGGCTACGAGCAGGAGTGGGCAAGCAATGTCACTTTGGGCGACCGGGGTGAGGCTGCGGGCTTTGCGAAAGCTGCGGACAAGGTTCTCAAGGAGTGTCTGGATGATATCGTCTTCACCTATCTGGAAGGACACCTGAAGCCGTTCATCGAGGAAGGCCGTCTGGTGTTCTGGGTACAGGGTTACTCCAGAGGCGGTGCCGTTGCAAACCTTCTGTCAAAGCGCCTGATCGACAGGTATCAACCCATGGGTAACGAGGTCTATGCCTACTGCCTCGAGGCTCCTGCAGGAGGAGTTCTTTCGGCAGAGAATCCGGACAGGGACTACAGGTCCATCCACAATGTCATCAACCAGAACGATCTTGTTCCGTACGTTGCGCCCGTCTACCTCGGTCACAGGAATGCCGACGGAGTCGATGACGGAGGCTTCAAGCGCTACGGCGTGGACCACTGGCTCTGGGGCGATCTTGCCCATGATCCCGACGATCTGATTGAGGATATGTACCAGAGCGGCCACATGATGGACAACACGAACTATGCTCTGCCGCAGGAGGCCCAGCTGAAGCTGGTCAGAGGGCAGCTTTCTCAGATTCTGCCGTCAAGCAAGGTCGAAGCCAACATGCCCTATGAAATAGTCAGCTACCATCTCAAGATCAACAAGAATGACTGCGGCATAACGAAGAGAGACAAGCAGTGGTCGACCTCATCCTTTTTGTTTGACTTCATGAACGGTCTGGTCTATGACGGCAAGGGCTATTTCATCACCAGAAAAGGCTATGTGGATACAAGGCTCCAGGCAGCGCTGCAGAACCTGACGGTCCATATCTTCTCGGGCGGCAGCCTTCCGACGGATTACAAGACTCTGATCGATATCAAGGACATCATCATCCTTGTCATAAACGATTTCATCATCAACCAGCATCACCTGAACGAGATTACCATCTCCACCGGAAACATCATCGATGATATCTGGGGCTGGATTACGGGCAACAAGGATGTGAAGATCGAGCTCAATTTCGATTCCTCGACCCGCGATGACCTGGCCAAGCATATCGCCCAGGTGATTACCAGCAAGCCCGAGGTCCTCGAGAAGTTCGAGGGCTACCCGGGCGACCTCTACAACGATCTGTATACTCTTCTGAAGTTTGCCCTCATAGGTGTCAGAGATATCGATACCTTCATTACGATGGCCATGAACGTGGTCAATGTGCTTCAGAATCACCAGTTCATTACTACTCTGGCCATCCTGAGGTCCTATGATTCATGGTTCGAGCCGACTGTCACAGGGGAGTGATTGAGTTATGAAAAAAGGTTTTGTTTGGTTTGTTTTTACTGTTTCTGTTGTTTTCTTCCTGACGGGGTGCGCGAGCACTGGGAGTGCTTCGGGTGCTTCTGAGGCTGCTTCTGATTCGGTTGGGGCTGCGTCGGGTGCTTCTGAGGCTGCGCACACGTATGAGGACACGCTGTTCGATTCCTCCTATGTGCATAGGGTTGATATTACCATTGCCGAGGCCGATTGGGATGACCTTCTGGCCAATCCGCTTGAGAAGACGAAGTACAAGGCAAGCATCGAGATCGACGGCGAGCTCTTCGATGAGGTCTCCGTTGCCACCAAGGGCAATTCCAGCCTTGCATTCGTGGCTGCAGACGGGCTTTCCAGATACAGCTACAAGGTGAACTTCAGCAAGTACGACAAGAACCAGACCTACCACGGGCTCAACAAGCTGAACCTGCACAACGGCTTCTACGATACCACCTACATGAAGGACTACTTCAGCTATGAGATCTTCAGGCAGGCTGGCGTGGATGCTCCTCTGACCAGCTTCGTCTGGCTGACCGTCAACGGCGAGGACCGGGGACTCTACTTAGCAGTCGAGGATGAGGCCGAGAGCTTCCTGGACAGAACACTCGGTGGAGAAGGCGTCATCTACAAACCCGAGAGCAGCGACCTGGGCCTGACTGTAGAGAAGGTCAATGCCGTAAGGGCAAACGGTCTTCCGATGGCAAAGGAAACCCATGGCTCGGATCTTGCCTACAAGGATGATGATATAGCAAGCTATCCCGATATCTTCAAGAACAACGAAACCAAGGCCAAGGAGGCCGACAACCTGGCGGTCATAGCCGCCCTGAAGCACCTGTCAACCGGTACCGATCTTGAAGATTACCTGCATACCGCACAGATCATTTCGTTCTTTGCAGCCCACAATTTCCTGCTCAACTACGACAGCTATACCGCGGGGATGCTGCATAACCTGGTTCTCTTCATTCACGACGGAAAGCTGGGTCTGCTCCCGTGGGATTACAATCTGTCGTATGCTACATTCGTGCCCGCAATCACCAACATGGCGATAGAAAATGCTACGGATATCCTGAATCAGGGTATCGATTCGCCTCTGTTCTTGATCGAGGACGACAGCCGCCCGATGTGGAGCTGGATTGTAAATGACCCGCAGTATCTTGCTGCATATCATGATGCTCTCGATGATCTGATTGCCTATTTCGAGTCCGGAAAGTTCGAAGAGGAGGCAAGGGCAATGCACGATCTGATTCTGCCCTATGTCGAAAAGGATCCGACTGCTTTCTATGACCTTGACGCATTCGAGAGAGGATTCGAGACTCTTGTCGAGTTCTGCAAGCGCAGGGCACAGAGCATCAGGTTGCAACTGGACGGAAAGCTTGCCACCCGCAACGCTGACCAGCGAGATCAGGACAAGGTCGATGCCTCTGATCTGGTTGTCTTCGAGATGGGCGGTCCCGACTGGGTCTATTGACATCTACAGGATCGAATGGCATCTAACGGTTTCGGTTTCCGATGTGATATAATGAGGGTGAGGTTATAACGCATGAAGGCATTCGGGATTCTTTTGATTATTGCGGTCTTAGCGGTATCGGGCTGTGCTTCGAGGGAAAGTGTGCCTGCTGCGGTGCCGGAAAGTCATGCACAAGAGGTTGTGGATATGAAGCTGTCGATCGGAAATACTGTGGTTCCCGTGACGTGGGAGAAGAATGCATCGGTTGAGGCCCTGAAGGCTTTGTGCCCGCTGACTGTCAGCATGTCGATGTACGGCGGGTTCGAGCAGGTCGGATCCATCGGGCAGAGCATTGTGCGCTCGGACAAACAGACGGATACCGGGTTCGGAGATATCGTTCTGTATTCGGGAAATCAGATAGTAATCTTCTACGGTTCCAATTCGTGGGCTTATACCAGGCTGGGGCATGTCGATCTTTCACAGAAGGAAATGACTGATCTGCTCGGTAGCGGGAATGTGACTATAAAGCTGGAATAGTCTTGCGGTCGACTGTGAGAATATTTCAATGCTCTTACATTGGGACGATTGCCAGTTTCTTGCCCAGAGGGGTGAGCACTTTAATCATGGTGTCAATCTGGGGTTTCGTTGTTCCTCTTTCCATTCTGGCAATAACAGGCTGGCTTACTCCACTCAGTCGTTCAAGCTCTTTCTGAGAGATTCCTTTCTCGTTCCGTGCTTTGATAAGTTCTACCATGAGGGCTACACGAAGATCACTTGCTGCGTTCTCTTCGGGGGTAAAGAGTTCATTTCGTGCATCACTCCAATTTGTCCATTCTTCAGCCATTTACGCTTCTCCTCTTGAAATCCTCAAATTCCTTTTTTGCTTTCTCTATCTCGCTATGCGGGGTCTTATTTGTTTTCTTGATGAAACAGTGAAGTAGAACAAAACAATCTCCATCAAAAGCAGCAAAAAGAATTCGGTTCTTTATCGGTCTCAGCTCCCAGATTTCACCACTGACTGGTTTGATGAACGGTTCTCCTGCAGCCTTACCGCAAGTACTAAGTATTTCAATATAATCATTGATTTTGGCTGCATTGATTCTCGCATCTTTATCTCTCCGTTTTTTCAGATCTCTGATGAAATCTAGAACTGGTTCTTTGCCAGTTTGTGTTTTGTAGAAAATGATTCTGTACATAATCATTCTCCTACTCTTGAACAATAACTTTTAAGCTATTAAAAATCAAGTCAGTTTTTTCCATATCAACTCCTTCGAGGTTTCCCTCAATGGATATAGACAGAAAAACTGCTCTTTTTATTAGAGATTTTCGAGTTTTTTTAGAAAAGATTCTCTGATACTTGTAGAATTTGTTGGAATAACAACAATCGCGGTCATTGTAAAAAGACATGATTGTAACACTGCAAGACCGGTCGACTGTTTCAGAACTTGTGGTCGGTGTCGTACAGCTTGTGCTGATGATCATTCGTACTCATAAGGACAAAAAAAACGCCGCTAGATATTGCCCAGATGCCACGGCGATTATGAGTAATAAAAACTGGCAAAAGACAGGCTGACCGCTTCGGGTAGCCTTTTCTTTTACAGCTAAATAATAAAAGGATGTGGAGCAGTTGTCAAGTTTTAGGTCAATTCAGGCATAGGCATTACGGAACGACAAGGTCGAATAGGGTCCAATGGCATCTAGCGGCATCTACGGGTTTGTTTAAAGCCGGGAGAGGAGCGCTTCCTGGAGAATCTGTGAGCAGTTGAGTCGCCTCTGGTCCGCAAGTCTGGCAAGCCATGCCGGTAGGGAGACGTTCTTACGAACTGCTCGTGTATCAGTGGCTGCTCTGTATTTAAGGGTATCGGCACTGATTACTGCCAGGTAATCGCGGTCGCCCTTTTTGATTGTGCTCTGGTTTGAGGGGACAGGGATTTCAAGTTTCTCGTCCTCTGCCACACATAGCCAGGCTGACAGGGCATCTGTTGCCTGTTCGATTGCATCCGGAAGATCATGTCCGGTGGTAATGCATCCGCTCAGATCGGGAAAGCTGACATAGAATGTTCCGGAGTCTTCTTTGATTACTGCCGTGTATGCGTATTTCATTTTGAACCTCCAATCTCCTTGCGGATGTAATTAAGATCGTTTTCATTGAAGTCATGCCTTTTCAAAGGGATGGCTTTTTTCTTTTCTGCATTGAAATAGATGTCATGGTTTGATCCGCGACGCTTCAATACATATCCGTTTTTCCTCAGCTCCTTCTTTGCCAACATCAAAGGCGACATCTGTTTTCTCCTTTAATTTACACACATTTACACAAAAAGACAACAGTTGAACTCTGTTTTTGTGCTCACTTCCTATAACGGAAAAAGTGTCGAAAATATTAGAGATTCTGAGGT
>JAGCUM010000092.1 GCA_017962865.1 Spirochaetales bacterium | reverse complement strand
GGCGGCGATGAAGGTTATGCCAAGATGGTCGATACTCTTCACAATGCCGGAATCAGGGTCATTACCGATGTTTCCATAAACCACACTGGCACTGACCATCCTTGGTTCATGAGTGCTGCAGAGGGTGGCCCTGAAGAGGAGTTCTACTACAGGAACAGCAGGGGAGGATTCGACTGCTGGTTTGATGTCAGCACATTGCCTCAGCTCAATTACAATTCGGATAGGCTCAGGGACCTGATCTACAGGAAAGAGGATTCCGTTCTTCAGAAATTCCTCAGAGAGCCATTCTGTCAGGACGGTTGGAGGCTGGATGTAGCAACGAGTGTCGGTAACCACAGGGAAGAGAGGATGTGCCATGAAATCTGGAAGGAGGTCAGACGGAATCTCAAGGCAATCAGATCCGATGTCTATCTCATGGGAGAGGACTGGGATGACAGCTCTGCTTATCTGAAGGGTGACCAGTGGGATGCTTCAATGAACTATGCCGGATGCTCAAGACCACTGAGGCGCTGGATGGGAGAGAGAGACCGTTTCTTCTGGCTTTCGGACAACAGACCGGGGAAAGTCACAGCCTACAGCGCAAGACAGCTGAGGGGCCATCTTGAAGGCCTGCTGAATTCCATGGAAGGTCAGATGGTCTTCCAGCAGATGAATCTGATAGACAGCCATGATATTCCGAGGCTCCACTGCCACAGGGAGGTCTTTGACAGGAATCTCTACAAGGGTGCAGTGATGATGCAGTTCCTCCTTCCGGGTATGCCGTGCATCTATTACGGGGATGAGATAGGCATCGAAGGGCCTATGGGCAGTGTCGAGAACTGCCGCTATCCGATGGTCTGGGACAAGGAGAAGTGGGATTCGGATATGTACGGATTCTATGTGGCCCTGGGCAGACTCAGACACGAATTCCCTGAGGCTCTCTCCGAAGGGCAGTGGGAGTTCGGCTTCTGTGATGATGAGGTACTGGAATTCAGAAGGCAGAGCAACACGCAGAAGGTGATCCTGATAATGTACAGAGGCAACTCTGAGCGGACTGTCCCGGACATCGATGTTGCTGGAATGAAAGACTGGTTCTCGGGGGAGACTATAAAAAAACTGACCCTGAAGGACAGGGTCAGCAGAATCCTTGTGAAATAAAAGTCAGTTCTTCTTCTCTGAACACAGGGTAACGACCAGAAGGTCGTCGTTGCCTGTTTCCTTGATGAAATAGCTTGTCGTGAGGAAGGTCTTGGGTTCTCCCTTATTGTTGCGGATGTTCACGGTATAGCGGAACCTCTCCATTCCGTTTCTATGGTTCTCTATCTGTTTTTCAACATCGAAGACCTTCTTGAACTCTTCTGCATCTGCCTCCGTCATATCCTTGACGAGTTCACCGAAGAGATCGGACAGCGAGCCTGCGCCGGCATACTCATAGTCATCTATGATCTCGTATGCCATGGCATAGTAGCTGTTCCTCGAAAGGTTGGACATCAGAACAAGCGGATACTCCTTGAAAACCGTATTCACGAGCATCTGAACACTGGAAGACTGGGCGGAATTCTTTATGAGTCCTGCATCGGCGATGTTTCCCGCCTCACGTCTGCAGGTCTCGATGAACTCAGCTTCCGTCAGTGGCTTGGAGAAGATGAAGCCCTGGATCTGATTGACACCGAGGGTCTTCAGGAAGCCCATCTGTTCCATTGTCTCGACACCTTCTGCAACAGAATTAAGCTGCAGCCTATGGGCGAGGAATACCACTGATTCCAGGAGAACACGCTCCTTTTCGTCAAGAATCTTTGAACTTATGAGGCTTCTGTCGATTTTCAGGGTATCGACATCGACTGTCTTGATGAATTCCAATGAAGATGCACCGCTGCCGAAATCGTCGACTGCAACCAGGAATCCGGCTGCCCTGATGGCCTTGATGAGCGGGTCGATGATATTGGGCAGATGGATGTATGCGGATTCGGTGATTTCAATCTCGAACAGGTTGTGGGGAATGCCGTAGGAGTCCGCAATCTCGCAGAGTCTGCGCTCGATGTTTCTTTCATAGAGCACATGCATGCGTGAGAAGTTGACGGAGATGCGTACCTGAGGCACATTCATTTCCCTCTGCTTGCTGAGCATGCGGCAGGCTTCCTCGAACATGTACCAGTCGAGAGCCAGAATCGAGCTGTTCTTCTCGAGCTCGGGGATGAACTCCGAGGGCAGAATCACTTCGCCGTTGCCCTTGTCCCATCTGGACAGGGCCTCTGCACCGACAAGCTTGTGGGAGGTTGTTTCGTACAGAGGCTGGTAGTAGGCCTTCATCTCCCTGGTACGCATGGCTTCGCCGATTGCCTGTGCAACACGCTCGGTGTAATGAGTAGGCTGCTGTTCCATGGAGATCTCACCCTCGGCGACAAAGATGCGGCCCTTGAAGATCACGCAGTTCTTTGCACCTTTCTTTCCGATGAAGAGCTTAGTCTCCGCCTCGTTGAGGATATCGCGCTCCATGCATTCGTTGCGGCTTGCAGATGTACAGCCGACGGTAATGGTCATGTACTCGCGGATGGTGCCGTCATTACGCTCGATCCTGAGTTTTTCGACGGCATCCTTGACTCCGATTGAAAGCTTGAGGAGTTTCTCGTCTGAGATATCCTCGAAGATGGCCACAAAGTCATCTCCGTTGTATCTGAACAGCTTTGCGTTTTCCGCACTCAGGTAATCGTTGATTGTTTCGCTGATTTTCTTGAGAACCAGATCTCCGCGCTCATGGGTGTATTCGTCGTTGAACCTCTTGAAGTCATCGAGGTCATAGATGAGAACCCCGAAGCTTTCGGCTTCATTGTCACCGATGGTATCGAAATACTCGGAGAGAGCACGCATGTTCAGGAAACCTGTCTGCATGTCGCGGTATGCCGTTTCGATAAGATCTGCCTGAAGGCTTGCGCTTCTGTAGGTGATCTGGCGGAATACCACATAGGCCACAACCGCACAGAATCTGATGATTATGTTTCCGATCAGCAGATATCCGGTTGAGTCTTTCAGTATGAAAATAGGGAAGAATCCTGAAATGAACAGGAAAATCATACAGATGAGACCTTCACGCTTGCGGTAGAACGGCATGAATGCACATATGACCAGATAGTAGGTTGAAAGCGTGATGCCGTTGTATGTGGAAGCGGGACCGTCCTTGCTGATGGTATAGCATCTTCCCATCGCCAGAAGAAGGACTGAAACGATTATGGAGAATTGCAGAAACAGCATTATTGCTTTCAACGGAGTCCTCTTCATATCCCTGAATCTGAGAAGGAGAATGAGGGGAATGAGAGATGATACCGTGCTCAGCAGTATGCCGATTGCTCCGACAGGATGGCTGAAAGAAGAAACCTCCGCACCGAACAGCTTTGCGACAATCCAGAAAAGATCGACGAGAAGCATCAGTGCGGAAATAACAGTTGCGGCAAAACAGTTCTGTCTGTCGAAGTAATCGAGTTCGATTTCTTTCTTGCCGGAGAACAGGCTGCTCAGACTTACTACCTGACTGTTTTTGTTTTTATTCATTTTACTGCTAATCAGTCCTTGTGCTCGAGCTTGAGCGTCATAGTGCTCTGATCGCAGACCTCTGCAGGTCCGTAATACTGAATTGCTCCGGGGAACGTGAAGCATGTTCCCGTTGCCCATTCATCCCTGTGGGAAGCGAAGTACTTGAACGGTTCTCCGTCCAGCTCGACGAGGGCCTTGCGGATAACGGGCTTGAGCTCACCGTGGCGCTGCTCGAGGTTCATCATCATGGTGATGGGGATTCCGCCTGCCTGCCACTGGTCTGCCGGCTTGGAAAGCTCCGTGACGCTTGACAGATAACCGGTGAGGTTGGCCTCGAGGAGGAGAACTGCGTTGTAGCCGAGGCTGTAGCAGTAGTCTGAATCGAAGTTGGACGGGAATGCGCAGCGTCCCTCATAGCCGAAGAAGTGGTTCTGAGTGTTGAACTTGCCCTTGTAGGTACCCTCGGCCTTCATTTCCTTGAGTCTCTTCTCGACCGTCTGGATCAGAAGCTTCTCGGTCTCGATCTTGGAGACCTGGACGTTTCCGTGCGAATCGCGGTCGGCAAGAAGCTGTCCCTTGATTTCATCCGGGAGGCTGTCGAATACGCTCTTGGCCTGCTTGGAGAGCTTTTTCTCGACGAAGGCGATCTTTTCCTTGATGGAATCGATTGCGTTGAATTCCTCTTCGACGGAAGCGAGAAGGTCATTGATTTCGCTGATCAGCATCTTCAGTGACGGAACAAACTCGACAAGTCCCTCGGGGACGAGGATGACGCCGAAATTGTTTCCGTTCTCGGCACGCTTTGCAACAATGCCTGCGATGTAGTTTGTGATGTCTTCGATGCTCTGGTTCTTTGCCTCGACTTCCTCACCGATGAGACAGATGTTGGGCTGGGTCTGCAGTGCGCACTCGAGGGCGATATGGCTTGCGCTTCTTCCCATGAGGCGGATGAAGTGCCAGTACTTGCGGGCGGAGTTTGCATCACGCTCGATGTTTCCGATGAGCTCGGAGTAGGTCTTTGTGGCTGTATCGAAGCCGAAGCTGGTCTCGATGCTCTCGTTCTTCAGGTCGCCGTCGATGGTCTTGGGGCATCCTACCACGCAGATGCTCTCGCCCTTGGCGCGGAAGTACTCTGCAAGGACTGCTGCGTTTGTATTGGAGTCATCGCCACCGATGATGACGATGGCATTGATGTCGTGCTTGTGGCAGACTTCGGTACAGACTGCGAACTGCTCCTGGCTCTCGAGCTTTGTTCTGCCGGATCCGATGATGTCGAATCCGCCGGTGTTGCGGTACTCGTTGATGAGCTCGTCTGTCATGACGATGTACTTGTCTTCGAGGATTCCGCTGGGGCCGCCGATGAAGCCGTAGAGCTGGCTTTCGGGATTTGCCTTCTTGAGGGCATCATAGAGGCCGCTGATGACGTTGTGGCCGCCGGGAGCCTGTCCGCCTGAAAGGATGACACCTACGTTCATCTTCTTTCCTGCATCCTTCTTGTCGCCTTTCTCGAAGGTTACCTTCGGAAGTCCGTATGTATTCGGGAAAAGCTTCTGAAGCTTCTCCTGGTCGCTGACTGACTGTGTCTTCTGACCGAGAACCGGTCTGATCTTGCTGATGTCCTCCCTGAGGATCAGGGGGAGCTTCGGATTGTAGGAATATCTTGCCTGCTGAAGAGCTGAGACTTTCATTTCTTCCTCCCATGGTAAAGTGTGCATTTCAGGGGCCGAATTTGGCGGCAAACCCTCATTGTGAGTTTACTTTCTACGCTTGAAATATTCAATATTCTTTGCCTAGAATATATGACATGGTATTCGAAATATGGGTTGATGCCGATTCGGTCCCGAAAAACCTCAGACAGATGATACTCAAGGCCGCTTCAAGAATCGGAGCCAGATGTTTCTTCGTCGCGGACAGGGAACTGGCAGACGTGAAAGCCTATATAGCCGACGATACGTTCTCCCTGAGACAGAAGGCCAGGGAGGGGGGCAAGACCGATACCGTAGAGGTCCGCAAAATACGTAGCTCGATTTCAATGGTTGTGGTCCCTTCCTCCGAAAACAGTGCCGATGACTACATAGTG
>JAGCUM010000091.1 GCA_017962865.1 Spirochaetales bacterium | reverse complement strand
TTTAAAATTGATCCATCTACGATGGATAAAGAGGATCTATTAAACTATCACCTAATATAAAAGTAGTCATTTCAAAAACACCCCGGTATTGTAGCTTTTTGAGCAACTTTTTTTCATATTCCTCATCATTGGCACTTGACCGTCTTGCCCAAACTCACAATAATGAACGCCGTAATTACAAATCTCCCCTGCTTTCGGGGACAATAAGGAGTTCTGCAGTGCCTTGTGGAAGAAAGAGAAAGAAGCATAAGATTGCTACACATAAGAGAAAGAAAAAGCTCAGAATGATGAGACATAAGAAGAAGTAAGTCTTCTTCAGGCAATCTTAAACCGCTGGTCGCTCCAGCGGTTTTTTATTATCCGGAGCCCATGGTTAGGTTTTGTAAACCCATAGTGAAAACTAACCACCGGCCGGAATGGACCGAACACCCTATTCAAAAAAAACTTCAAAAGTGGTATATAGCCCTAGGACATGGAACAGAGAAAGGTAATCTACTACACGGACGAACTCAAGGACGAGTTCTCCACATTCACTACCACTGCACCGTTTATAGGCGACGATTACGACTATGAGCGCACCTCTTTCGGCAAACGGCTCGAGAGGTTCGTAGTCTACAGGATCTTCGTCTACCCCGTTGCCTTCCTCTATTCCAAATTCGCATTCCGCCGCAAGATAGTCGGCAAGAAGCTTCTCAGGCCCTACAGAAAACAGGGCATCTTCCTTTACGGAAACCACACACAGCCTACAGGCGATGCCCTTATGCAGGCATGCCTCACCTGGCCGAGGTTGAATTATGTCATCGTACATCCGAACAACCTCAAGGTTCCGTTCATCGGAAGATTCACCCCGGCCCTCGGAGCACTTCCGCTGCCGGATACCATGGGAGCCTTCAGGAATTTCAAGGCAGCAATCGAGCACAAGGTCCAGCAGGGCAACCCCGTGGTCATCTATCCCGAGGCACACATCTGGCCGTGGTATACCAAGATCCGTCCGTTTGCCGATACTTCGTTCGCATACCCGGTCCAGCTCAAGGCACCTGTCTTCTGTTTCGTGAACACATACCAGAAAAAACGGTCCGGAAAGAAGCCCCGCATGGTCACTTACATCCAGGGACCTTTCTTTGCAGATGATAGCCTGAATCCCAAACAACAGCGTAAAAAACTGAGGGATGAAGTGTATCAGTGCATGTCAAAACTCGCAGAGAATTCAAACTTCGAAATGATAGAATACAAGAGGAAAGAGGTAGAAAATGGTTGATATTCTGTTCTGCGGCAACGTAGGAGTATTCGACGGAATGCTCACTGCAGCCCTCTCTATCATGAAGCGGACAAAGAACCCCGAACCCATCCGCTTCAACCTTTTCACAATGAACGTTTCACATCTCAAGGACAACTATGTTCCCATTTCACAGGATCAGAAAGAGTTCTTCGAGAAAGTCATCAGAACCTATAATCCGGAAAATCAGGCAAGACTCTTCGATGTCACCGACCTCTATATGGAGCACTTCTCGGGCTGTCCCAACGAGGGAGCCTACTGTTCGCCCTACACCCTCATCAGACTGTTTGCGGACCTGTTCACGGAGATCCCCGACAAGCTCCTGTATCTGGATGCCGACATCATGTTCCAGCACGATTTCCATCTGCTCTACGACATCGACATCGAGGGCTATGAGTACGCCGCAGCCCGCGATCACTACGGCAAGTACCTGATTAACCCGCACTACATCAACGCCGGAGTCATTCTCTTCAATATGAAGGAAGCAAGGCGCACCGGTCTGTTCGAGAAGGCCCGCACCTGGATCAAGACCAAAAAACTGGTCTTTGCCGACCAGAGCGCCCTGATTCGCAGCACAACCAGGAAGAAGCTTCTGCCCCAGAAGTTCAATGACCAGAAGTTCCTCCACAAGCATACAGTGGTCCGCCACTTCTCAAAACGACTGTTCTACCTGCCCTATCCGCACACGGAAAACATCAAGCAGTGGCAGGTTGAGCGCATTCACAAGGTCTTCGGATATCATCAGTTCGACGATATCCTGAATGAGTACCTTGAGCTCAAGCAGCAGTTTGAAAACGAAACAATCAAAGGAGTCAAGAAATGACCGATAAGATAATCCCGATCTTCTACGCTCTCGATGAGCGTTTTCTCAAATACGGAATAATCTCCCTGAACTCCCTGAGTCAGAATGCAAAAAGACAGGACTGCACCTACAGGGTCTACTTCCTGCACACCGATGTGACTGCAGAAAGCAAGATCCAGACCAAGCAGCTGGAACGTGACGGGCTTGAGATCTACTTCGAGGATGTGTCGACATATCTGGAATCCATCGCCCACAAGTTCCCCCTGAGGGACTACTACTCCAAGACCACCTACTTCAGGCTCTTCATAGCCGACATGCACCCGGAATACGACAAGGCCATCTACATCGACAGCGATACCATCGTCCAGGGCGATATGGCTGAGCTCTTCGATACAGACATCAGCAACTACGTGCTCGGCGCATGCCACGAGCAGGCCATGGTCCAGGTGGACGAATACGGCAGATACGTCGAGAAGTGCCTCGGACTGGACAGAAAGCTTTACTTCAACGCAGGAGTCCTGCTGATCAACTGCAAGGCCTTCCGCGAGCGCAATGTCCTTGAGCGCTTCATCCAGATCCTGCAGGTCTACGACTGTGTTGTCACCCAGGACGAGGACTATCTGAACCTTCTGTGCAAGGACCATGTACTGTTCCTGGACCAGAGGTGGAATACCGAAATCTTCGGAGTCATAGGCTATCCCATCGAGGAGGCCAAGGTCCTTCACTACATCATGTTCAACAAGCCGTGGCACTACGAAAGCTGCCCGCACGCAGACATCTTCTACCGCTATGCGAAGGAAACCAGGGTCTATCCCGAAATCCTCAAGGAGCTTGAAAGCTACAGCGACGAGCAGAAACAGCGCGATACCGAAGGCTACCGCAACCTTCTGAATCTTGCCGTCAAAGAGACCAACAAGGAGGATACCTACCTCAAGGTCAAGGAAAGACGCTACAGCGCAGACCGCATCGCAATTCTTCAGAAGATAAAGGAATACGAGAGAGCCGGACGTTTTGATGAGGATGTTGAGAACGATCCCCCCGCACCGGTTCTGATGCCGGATGACATCAACTATCTCAGGCACAGCATCACCGACAAGGCAAAGACCAAGGTGGCCTTCAAGCTCGCCCACAGACTGGTTGACAACCTCATCAAGGACAAGAAGCTGATCATCAAGGAAATCCGCGGAATCGAGAACTTCAGGAACCTCAATTCCGGAGCCCTGATCACCTGCAACCACTTCAACGCCTTTGACAGCTTTGCAATCCAGCTAGCCTACGAGGCAGCAGACCAGAGCGACAGGACCTTCTACAGGGTCATCCGTGAAGGAAACTACACCAACTTCCCGGGTTTCTACGGTTTTCTGATGCGTCACTGCAACACTCTTCCGCTTTCATCGAACCTCGAGACCATGAAGAAGTTCTTCGATGCAACCAACAAGCTTCTGAAGGACGGCAACTTCGTCCTGGTCTACCCCGAGCAGAGCATGTGGTGGAACTATCGAAAGCCCAAGCCGCTCAAGAGAGGCGCCTACGTCTTCGCATGCAAGACCGATGTCCCTGTTCTCCCCTGCTTCATCACGATGAAGGACTCCGAGATCCTGGACGAGAACGGCTTCCCGGTGCAGGAATACACCATCCACATCCCCGAGCCCATCTATCCCGACCACAATCTGCCCTACCGCGAGCGTATCGAGGACCTCAAGCAGCGCAACAGCGACATCTGGCGTGAAATCTACGAGCGCGAGTACCAGACCCAGCTGGAGTACCTCAACATCCCCGAGATAGACTGATCAGGATTATTCCCCTCTCTGCCTCACCAGATGCATGTGCATGAGAATCATGACTGCAGTGAAGATTCCGATGTAGACCGGAAGAAAGCCCATGCCCAGATATCTGGAAATCAGGCCGAAGAATGTCGGAGAAAGGCAGCTTCCTATGTAGGCACTGGCCATCTGCACCCCGATCAGTGCCTGGGACCTGTCCTCTCCGAATAATGCGGGGGTACTGTGTATAAGGCTAGGATAGATGGGGGCGCAGCCCAATCCGACAAGAGCGAATGCGGCGATTGAAATCCATCCGATATTGGTCGGAATCAACATCACCGCTATGCCGACGGATGCAATAACCTGCCCTACGCGTATCATCTGACGATCGTTGAGCTTCATGGATACGAAGCCGTTGAAGAATCTTCCCACAGTGATTCCCACATAGAAAAGGCTTGCGAAGCTTGCAGCCGTTGCCTCATCAATTCCCTTTACCATGACAAGATAGCTTGCAGCCCATGAACCGGCTGTGATCTCAAGCGCGCAGTAGCAGAGGAATGTGAGCATTATGCTCTTGGCACCGGGAACCGAGATGATTTCCCTGAGCGGGATGGGCTTTTTCTTTTCCCGGCCGGTCTGAGCGGTATCGGTCTTGGAACTGAAAGCCTTTCTCCAAAGCGGGAGACCCATGAAGAGGATGACGGTGAGAACGACCTGAAGTATGGATATCTTGCGGTAGCCGATGGCCCAGCTCTGCCCCATTGAGAGGGTATAGCCCATGATGTACGGCCCGAGGGAGGCCCCGATGCCCCAGAAGCAATGCAGCCAGGACATGTGCCTGCTCTTGAAGTGCAGGGCCACATAGTTGTTGAGCGCCGCATCCACGCTGCCGGCCCCCAGCCCGTATGGAATTGCCCATAGGCATATCAACGCGAAGCTGTCGGTAACCGAGAACAGGAACAGGGAACCTGCTGTCATGGCGACACTTATGGCAGTCACCATCCCCACTCCCATGGCCTTGGTGAGCCTGTCGCTCAGCAGACTGGAAACGATGGTCCCGGCTGCAATAATCATCGTCACGATGCCCATGTACGAGACGGGCACCGAAAGCTGGGGATACATCACGGGCCAGGCGGAACCGAGGATTCCGTCGGGAAGACCCAGACTGATGAACGAGAGATAGATGATTGCCAGCAGCAATGAGACCATGCCGGAAATTATAGTTCAAACGGGGGTGGAATTGATAGATATGTAATAATTGTTGTATATTTGTCTCAGGTTAAAACAAGGAGGATGCATCATGCTCAGCATTTCGCACCTTACAAAGAAGTACGGGGACAAGGTTGCAGTTGACGACCTGACCCTCACAATCAACGCCGGGGAAATCTACGGCTTCATCGGACACAACGGAGCCGGAAAGACCACTACCATCAAGGCGGTTGTCGGCATTCTCGCCTTCGACAGCGGAGAGATAACGATTGACGGTCTCTCAATCAAGGACCAGCCCTTGGAGTGCAAGAGAAAGATAGCCTACATCCCGGACAATCCCGATCTATTTGATTACATGTCCGGAATCAAATACCTCAATTTCATTGCAGACGTCTATGGCGTAAGCGCTTCCGACAGACAGGAGCGCATCCGCAAGTATGCAGATCTGCTGGAGCTCACGGATGATCTTGCCCAGCCCATCAACGCCTATTCGCACGGAATGAAACAGAAGCTGGCCATCATCGCGGCATGGATTCATCAGCCCAGACTCATCATCATGGACGAGCCTTTCGTCGGCCTTGACCCGAAGGCCTCTCACCTTCTCAAGCAGATGATGCGCGAGCTCTGTGACCAGGGCGGTGCGATCTTCTTCTCCACCCATGTCCTTGAAGTTGCGGAAAAACTCTGCGACAAGGTCGCAATCATCAAGAACGGCAAGCTCATCAAGTCCGGCACAATGGAAGAAGTCAAGGGCGATTCCTCTCTCGAGAACGTGTTCCTCGAGCTGGAAGAGGATCCCGAAGATGAGGAATCGGAGGACTGATTATGCTTAAGACATTGCTGAAGAAGCAGTTTCTGGAGATAAACAAGGGCTTCTTCTTTGATTCGAAGAAAGGCAAGAACAGGACCAAGAAAGGTGCCATCATGTATATCCTCTTCTACGTGCTGATTCTTGTAGGCTTTCTGGGCGGAATGTTCTCCTTTTTGGGCTATACCCTAGCAGGTCCCCTGGTTGGAGCAGGTTTCGACTGGTTGTATTTCCTGATCATGATGGGAATAGCCCTGGTTCTGGGTATCTTCGGAAGTGTTTTCACAACCTACTCCAGCCTCTATCTTTCCACGGACAACGACCTTCTCCTTTCCATGCCAATACCCATCAGGTACATAATGATCGCACGTCTGATGGGCGTCTATCTCATGGACCTCCTGTACACTCTGATCGTCCTCATCCCGATGGTCGTCATGTACTACCTCGTGGCTGAAATCAGCTTCATGACCATAATCTGCCCGATAGTGATGTCACTTATGGTCACATTGCTCGTACTCATCCTGTCCACGGGATTGGGCTGGGTGGTTGCAAGGCTGAGTCTGAAAATGAAGAACAAGAGCATCGCAACCACCGTTATTGCCCTGGCAGGTATCGGTCTCTACTACTTCGTTTATTTCAAGGCTTTCAATCAGATCAATGAGTTCATAGCCAATATCACGACGATGGAAATCGAGATCAAAGGCGGAATGAAGATCCTGTACGGCATCGGAAGTGCAGCCGCAGGAAGCGGAATGCCGCTTCTGGTCATCTGTGCAGTGATTCTTGCCGTAATGGCCGTTGTCTACATCATCCTCGACAGGTCATTCATAAAGATCGTCACCACCAAGACCGGAGCAGCCAAGATCAAGTACAGGGAAAAGGAAGCCAAGAGCAGAAGCGTTGGCAAGGCCCTTCTGTTCAAGGAAATCAAGCATCTGACATCCAGTTCCTCCTATCTTCTCAACAGCTCGATCGGTTCACTCATGATGGTTGCCGCAGCTGTATTCCTCCTTATCAAAAGCAAGATGATGGGATCTCTGATCTTCGATACCTTCGGGGATGCAATAGTGTCGATGCTGCCCATTCTCATTGCCGGAGGCGTCTGCATGATGACTTCCACCAACACCATCTCTGCCCCGTCGGTTTCCATTGAAGGAAAGGACATCTGGATTTCCCAGACCCTGCCGATTAAACCCTGGCAGGTCCTCAAGGCCAAGATCGGTTTGCATCTGACCTTCACCCTCTTCCCGGGCCTCCTGCTGACAATCAGCCTGATGGTGGCATTGAAAGTCAGCCTTGTGATGTATGTCCCGATTCTGGTCCTCGTATCGGTGATGGCTCTGCTTCAGGCTGAATTCGGACTTTTCATCAACCTTCTCAAACCCAACCTCAAGTGGACAAGCGAGATGATTGTAGTAAAACAGAGCCTGAGCGTCGCAGTGGCGATGTTCTCCGGTTGGATCCTTTCCGCCCTGATAATCGTGTCGGGAATATTCCTTAACGGGATGCTGATGTTCTGGGTTTGGTTCGCAGTCATCATCATTCTGGCAGCTCTTCTGAACATCTGGCTCAGAGGAAAAGGATCGAGGATTTTCGCGAACCTCTGATTACTATATTATAAAAATCAGGCAACTTCAGTCGGAGTTGCCTTTTCTTTTTTTATTGACGATTTCTAGTTTTTTATGCAAAAGCATTGACAAAAACGGCGTATTAGGCTAATAAAAATACAACAATCGCTTTGGCGCACGGAGGACAACACAATGAAGGGTTTCTATTTTTTCTTCTTTTTTAGAACCTCCTTTGTCGTGTCTGGGTGATTGCCAGTTGTTTTGATTATAGGCCCTCCTCAGACGGAGGGCTTTTTTATTTTGAATTGACGTTTTCATAGGAGGAGAACATGAAGAAAGTCATCGGTTTGGTTATGGTGCTCATTGTTGCTATGGCACTGGTTTATGCGGGAGCCTCTTCCGAAAAGGCTGAGGAGAAGAAGGTTTACAATGTCGGAATCTGCCAGCTTGTTCAGCATGTCGCACTCGATTCCGCCTCACAGGGCTTCATGGATGCAATCACCGATGCCCTCGGAGCCG
Source organism: Spirochaetales bacterium (assembly GCA_017962865.1). The sequence goes on along the minus strand of JAGCUM010000091.1, from coordinate 641 downwards.
AAAACGTCAAGTTCGATTATCAGAACGCATCCGGAGACATGTCCACGGTCACCACAATCATCAACGGCCTTGTTTCCAATAATGTCGATCTGATCATGGCAAACGCCACACCTCCCCTTCAGGTCGCAGCTGCCGCAACCGGAGACATCCCCATTCTCGGAACATCGGTCACCGATTATGAGACAGCCCTGGACCTCAAGCTCACCGACGGAGCTACCGGAATCAACGTATCAGGTGCTTCCGACCTCGCCCCGCTCGACAGACAGGCAGAAATGATCAAGGAAATCTGCCCGGATGTCCAGAACGTAGGACTTCTCTACTGCTCCGGCGAGCCCAACTCCGTCTACCAGATCGTTGAGATGGAGAAGTATCTCGATGCCATGGGAATCAAGCATACCAGATATGCATTCACGGATTCCAACGATGTTGCATCAGTTACAGCAAGTGCATGCGAAGGCTGTGATATGATCTACATCCCGACCGACAACACCGCCGCCTCCTGTACCGAGGCAATCAGGAATGTCGTCGAACCAGCAAAGGTCCCCGTCATCGCCGGTGAGGAAGGAATCTGCAAGGGCTGCGGAGTCGCAACCCTGACAATCAGCTACTACGATCTCGGCTACACAACCGGTAAGATGGCA
>JAGCUM010000009.1 GCA_017962865.1 Spirochaetales bacterium | reverse complement strand
TCTCATCCATCGTCTGGACATGGATATGGGTGCCTACCACTGCAGTGACCTTTCCGTCCAGGTAGAAGCCCATGGCCTCTTTCTCCTCGGGGCTTTCGGCATGGAAGTCCACGAAGATGGTCTTGATTCTGCTGTCCAGCTTCTTGAGGATGTCGGTTGCCCACTTGAAAGGATCTTCGATGGGGAACATGTTGACCCTGCCCTGCAGGTTCATCACGCATACTCCGTCCTTCACGGTGTAACCGTGGCCCTGCACGAGGTTGCCGTAGTTGGCAGGTCTGAGCAGGTTGCTCTGGGAATCCAGATAAGGAAGGATTTCCTCCTGCTGCCAGATGTGGTTGCCGCTTGTGATGACATCCACTCCCAGACCGAAGAGCATGTCCACCTGACTCGGAATCAGGCCGAAACCCTTGAACGCGTTCTCTCCGTTGACGACAACGAAGTCGGCGCGGTACTTCTTGACCAGAGACGAGAGTTTCAAATAAAGAACCCTGCACCCGGGATCTCCGTAGATATCCCCCAGAAGCAGGGTTGTGAAAGTCCTGTCAGACATGTTGCTCCGTCAGCGGGCGTACTCTACGGCACGCATCTCGCGGATGATGGTGACCTTGATTCTGCCGGGATATCTGAGCTCGGCCTCGATGCGGCTGGCGATTCCCTTGGCAATCTCCTTGGCTCCCTCGTCCGTGACGGTGTCTGCATTGACCAGGATCCTGAGCTCACGGCCGGCCTGGATTGCAAATGCCTTATCGACTCCTTCGAAGGACACTGCGATGTCCTCGAGATTCTCAAGACGCTTGATGTAGTTGTCCAGAGTCTCGCGTCTGGCACCCGGACGGGCCGCGCTGATTGCATCGGCAATCTGGACGATGATGCTCTCTATGCAGATCGGCTCCACGTCGTTGTGGTGGGCTTCGATTGCATTGACGATCTTGGGCTCCTCACCAAGGCGCTTGGCAAGTTCGGCGCCAAGCTCGGCGTGGTTGGAATCGCTTTCAGAGGCAATGCCCTTTCCGATATCGTGCAGCAGTCCTCCGCGTCTTGCGACGGCCACATCGGCTCCGACCTCTGCGGCAATCATGCCGGCGATGACGGAAACTTCTCTGGAGTGTGCGAGAACGTTCTGGCCGTAGCTGGTTCTGAAGAACAGTCTTCCGAGAGCCCTGACCTCTTCCTGACTCATGTTGTGGATACCGAGGTCGAAGACAACCTTGTCGCCTTCTTCGGCGCAGATGCGGTTGACTTCCTTGGTGACCTTGGTCACGACTTCCTCGATTCTTGCCGGATGGATTCTTCCGTCCTGGACAAGGCGCTCGAGCGATACGCGTGCAATCTCCTTGCGGATCGGGTCGAAACAGGAGATGACGACAGCCTCAGGGGTATCGTCGATGATGATGTCTGCACCGGTGAGGGTCTCGAGGGCTCTGATGTTTCTTCCCTCGCGGCCGATGATGCGACCCTTCATCTCGTCTGAAGGCAGATCAACGTAGCTGACCGTACTCTCGGAGACGACCTCCGTGGCAAGGCGCTGGATCGTCGTGATGATGATGTCACGTGCAGTCTTGTCTGCCTTGGCGATGGCTTCCTGCTCGATCTTGTTGATCAGGCTCTGGCCGTCACGGCGAGCCTCGTTCTGCATCTTCTCGATCAGCAGGTTCTTTGCTTCTTCACTGGACATGCTTGCGACACGCTCAATCTCCGAAACCCATTTGGCTTCGCTTTCGGAAATCTGCTTCTCACGAGTATTCAGTTTTGCTTCTTTATCCTGTTGTCTTGACTTGACAGCATCCAGGCTCTCCTGGATCTTCTCCAAGTTCTCTTCCTTCTGGAGCAGTCTTCTCTCGAAGCGCTGGAGTTCAGCACGCCTGTCACGCTCTTCGCGCTCCTGCTGCTTCTGCTCCTTCAGAAGTGTATCTCTAGTCTCGAGCAAGAGTTCCTTGCTCTGAGCTTCGGCTTCTCTAATGGCTTCTTGCTTCAGTCTGACAGCCTGCTGCTCAACCGAAGTAAGCTTGATTTTTCCATAAAGCCAGCGGCCAAGCCAGCCTAATCCTATACAACACAGACAAAGAAGGATCCATATGAATGTATTCATACATTCCCTCCTTATACATGTTGTTAATCTTATTGGCTGATAGAAATACTGTCAAGTAAGATGGGACAAACCGTTAGTAAAATCAATTTAGAGAAGCTTTAAAAGCTCAACAATGTCCTGAATCTCATATGTTGGCTTAATTTCTGAGGTGTTCTTCTCATTATAGACATTCAAATAGCATGTATCCAGGCCAAAATCCACTCCGCCCCTGATATCGCTGAACAGGCTGTCGCCGATTACCAGGGCCTTGTCCTTTTCAAAGCCAGGGATGCTCTTCTGCACGTGTTCGAAGAACCTGACGTCCGGTTTGTCATAGCCGATTTCGTCTGAAATGAAGATTCCGTCCATCAGTGCGGCTACCCCGGAACCCTCGAGTCTGCTGTGCTGCGTACTTGCCACACCGTTGGTTATCACATAGAGTCTGTAATCGTTTCTGAGTTTCCTGCAGACTTCCAGCGCACTGGGAACAACCTGGCATCCCTTTCCCAGAAGAGTCCTGTAGTGGTTCTCCGTTGCCACGGGATCCGCCTCCACACCGATACGCTCGAACAACGTTGCAAAGCGCTTTATCAGAAGTTCCTCCTTGCTGATCTTCTTCTCCGAGAGCATCTTCCAATACATGAGGTTGATACCGTGATAGAGCCTGACGGTATCTTCATCGCATGGAATACCGAAAGCCTTGAAAGTACTGGTCAGTGAGGTTCTCTCATTCTCGTCGAAATCCAAGAGCGTATTGTCGGC
>JAGCUM010000090.1 GCA_017962865.1 Spirochaetales bacterium | reverse complement strand
CTCATCTCAGAACCCCCTTCCGATCTGCCGGGCAACATGGGTTTATCTTACATCAGAAGCGGCGCAAAAGCAAAACAGGATACGCATTATTCCGAATAATACAGGTTTCACCGCTTCCTTTTATCTGTCATAATACAAAGAAGAGAGAGGCGGAGAAAATGACTGTCAGAAGAAAGGTTTCAGTGTTGTTCGTGGTATTGCTTGCATGCTGCCTGGTTTTGTGTTCATGTGCAACGAGAAAGGTCAGGTCAGACGGAGAAATCCGGAATGTCTATCTTGCGGGGCCTTTTTTCAATGATGCTGAAATCGAGGTCATCGAATATGTCGAGTCCGTCCTCACCGCGAAGGGACTTTCATACTACAGCCCCATGCGCCACGGTGTTTTCCCCGAAGTCGGGACCCCGGAATGGGCAGATGCCCTTTTTGAATCCGACAGAGCTGCAATCGATGAGGCGGATGCTGTCGTTGCGGTCTACTACGGAAGCAACAGCGATACCGGAACAGCATGGGACTGCGGATACGCCTCGTCGTTGGGCATCCCTGTCATTCTGGTACATGTGTATGAGGACGGAGATTCAAATCTCAAGATGCATGTAAGTGCAACTACCAACATCTACCTGAAGGACCTCGAGGAATTCGATTTCAACGAATTACCTGTCTATGAATATCAGGGAACCGTAATCTGAGAAAACCTTATTGAGACCATAATCAGAACAGTATGACGACCCCGGCAACAGACACCAAAGTGCCGATTACCGAAAGGGCTGTGATCTTCTTCTTTCTGAATATGTCTATGGGAATCAGGAAAAGCGGACTGGTCTGAACCAGGCTCTTCACTACTCCGACCGGAATCAGTTCCATTGCCCCTATTGAAAGCGTCATTGCAAATACAGGGCCGGCAGCAGAAGCACAGACCATCATTATGACGTAACGCCAATCCTTGAAAACGCTGAACTGAGCTTTGTAATCCCTTCTTCGGAAAAAGCCGAAGACAATCCAGGCTGCAAGGCCTCCCGTCAGTCTCAGAAGATTCGTGGATACCGAAGGCAGGCTTTCAAGCGCAGATTTTGCCATGACATCTGCCACGGACTGCAGCACAGCCCCTGCCACGGCACACAGAATCCCGGCTTTCAGCGAAATGCTTCTCTCTTTCTCCGATGTACCCTTTGACCCGACTACCATCAGCGACACACCGACGACCGTGACGGACATGCCGAAAACCTGCATCCCATTCAGGACCTCGCCGAAAATGAAGAGGGACATTATTGCAGTAATCACGGGATTGAGGGTCATGATGACCGCCGTTTCCCTGGCACCCAGACCCACTACGGCCTTGAACATGAAGTAGTCGCAAAGGAAATAGCCCACGACTCCCGAACCGAATGCCACCGCATAGGTCTGCCACGGATAACCGGCCGGAAGCTGTCTGTCGAAGATGAAGACAAGAACCAGGGACATCGGCACGGCGATGAACATCCTCACATAGCCGATCATGTCGGATGTGAGCTTTTCACCCATCTTGTTGTATAGGCTTGTTCCTGCAGCAGTGAGCAACGCTGCAAGCAGAGCCATGATCTGTCCCCTGAGCATGCGTGAACTCTACTACAAACAGGCCGATTACTGAATAGCTAGAATGTAACGCAGAGCATCAATCGTGAGGGAAATCTCATCCTGCGTGGTAAAAGGCCCGGGCGAGAACCTAAGCGTCCCGCCGGGGAAGGTCCCGAGGCTCTTGTGGCTTGAAGGCGAGCAATGCATGCCCACACGGGTCTCAATCCCGTAATTTTCACTCAGAAGCGCCGAAATCCTTGCGATATCCATACAGTCCGATACCGCTGAGATCACCGAGGTCCTCGGCCTGTCCAAGGGTGCACCGACTATCCGTAGTCCCTTTATCGTTGCAAGCCCTTCATAGAGGAGCTCCGTCATGCGCTTCTCGTTTTCTAGAATCTTATCCCGATTTTTGCGTACATAACGAACACTCTCTGCCAAAGCAAGAAGCCCGGGAAGATTCTGTGTTCCGGCCTCAAGCCTGTCAGGCAATGTGGTGGGCACATCTTCGCTGTCGCTCTGGCTTCCGGTCCCGCCGCTGATAAGCGGAGGAATGCTCAGGGCAATATCCTTTCGCAGCGCAATCCCACCGGTGCCTTCAGGACCCAGAAGGCCCTTGTGTCCGGAGAAAACTACGCCGGAGATATGGTTCCTATCTATTTCGAAATCAATGTAAGGAATAGCCTGAGCCGCGTCAAAGAATAGTAAAAGTCCGCGCTCGTATGCAAATCGGGATATTGTTTCGATGTCCTGGATGGCACCGGATACATTGCCTGCAGCACATATGATCATTGCCTTGGTTTCGGGTCTTATCAGATCCTCTGCCCTATCGAGCTGCAGATACCCCATGCCGTCGCACGGAATTCTGGAAAACGGAATGCCCCTTTGGACAAGGGGCCTCATCACGCTGTTGTGCTCGCAGGAAGAAACGAGAACATGGTCATCTTCGGTAAACAGTCCGCCGATGATCAGGTTCAGCGACTCCGTCACGCCGCTGCTGAAACAGATGCTCTCAGGGGTTCCGAATCCCAGCATTTCGCTGAGGTCTGATCTCAGGCCATAGAGGGTGTCGAATATCGGGAATTCACCTGAACCGCTGGTCCTGTTGATGTTGGTGCAGTCCTTCTCGAGGAATGTCTTAATGATATCCCCTATCCCGGGAGCCTTCGGGAAACTGGTCGCTGCGTTGTCCAGGTAAATGCGTCTCATCACCTCATTATAGCACATGTCCATTGTATTTTTAAAAACTCAATGATAAAATAACCGCTGAATACAGATATCCTGGCCATGGATTCAGGAGATCTGAAAGGAAGGAGATATGACAATATCCAAGGAAAAGAGGAATCTCGCAATTGCGGGCGGCCTCATCGGCATCATTGCTATCGTTCTTGTTCTTCTGGGCAATCCGAAGAACATGGGTTTCTGTATCGCCTGCTTCATCAGGGATATCGCCGGAGGCATCAAGCTCCACACCGCCGCACCCGTAAGGTATGTCAGACCCGAAATCATCGGTCTGGTCCTAGGTTCGTTCATCATCAGCTTCTTCACCAAGGAGTTTAATGCAAGAGGCGGCTCATCCCCCATGCTGCGTTTCTGCATCGGCGTGATGGTCATGATCGGATGTCTTGCCTTCCTGGGCTGCCCGTTCAGAATGGTGCTCAGGCTCTCTGCCGGTGACCTGAATGCCCTCATCGGCCTTCTCGGTTTCGCTGCCGGTATCGGTTGCGGATCGTTCTTCCTTTCCAAGGGTTTCTCCCTCGGAAGAGCTCACAGACAGGCTCCGCTTGAGGGTGCCGCAATCTCGATTGTCAATGTCATCCTCCTGCTTCTGGTCCTCGTGGCCCCTGCCCTGTTCGCATTCTCCGAGACAGGTCCCGCCTCAATGCACGCACCCATCATCATCTCGCTCTGCGCAGGTCTGATTGTCGGACTTCTGGCCCAGAGGACAAGGATGTGCATGGCCGGCGGATTCCGCGACCTCTACCTGCTCAAGGACGGAACCCTCATCACGGGATTCATCGTACTGTTCGTATTCGCACTGATCATGAACCTGGCAACAGGAAACTTCAAGTTCGGTTTTGCCAGCCAGCCGGTCGCACACAGCGCTCACGTCTGGAACTTCCTCGGCATGTTCGTCTGCGGACTCGGATGCACGATGCTCGGCGGATGCCCGCTCAGACAGCTGATCCTCGCAGGTGAAGGAAACAGCGACAGTGCAATCACCGTTCTCGGACTTCTGACCGGTGCAGCAATCTCCCACAACTTCGGACTTGCCGGCTCGGCCGACAGCGTCGTCGAGGGAGCCTACAAGGTCGGTGGAATCAGCACCAACGGAAAGGTTGCAGTCATTGCATGTATCGTTATTCTGCTTGCAATCGCATGCGTGAAGACATTCGCAAAGAAGAAGGAGGACTGATATGGAACTTGATTGCAGAGGACTGAGCTGCCCGGAGCCTGTCATCAGGACAAAGAGAGCTATTGCAGATAAACCGGAAAGCATTGATGTTCTGGTTGACCAGAGAGCACCTCTGGAGAATGTTTCCCGCTTTCTCAAGGCAATGAAGTATAATGTAGTTGCCGAGGAGCTTGACGGAGAATGGAAGATAAAGGCAACAAAGTGATGGTGGCGACATTCGCCAACCACTATGGTGCCATGTTATTCAGAAAGACTGTGGGAGCCGGATGCACATTGCGTCCGGTTCCGCGCAATCTGTCCTCATCCTGCGGAACCTGTGCCTTTTTCAACGGCCCGTTCAGCAAGGATTATGTAAACGAAAACCTCGAAGCCGTCTACGAGGAAAAGGACGGCAAGTACATCAAGATTTATGAAAACTGACGTGAAACTGACAAGTATGGTCAAGACCTCCGGCTGCGCGGCCAAACTGCCCCCGGAGAAGCTTCACAGGGTCATAGACAACCTCCCTCTCATGAAGAGCGACAAGCTGCTCGAGTGATTCGAGAGCGCTGACGATGCCCTTGTCTATCAGGTGACCGATGATATCGTGTCCGTGCAGACCGTAGACTTCTTCCCCCCGATGGTGGACGACCCGTTCATCTTCGGCGAGGTCGCAGACGCCAATGCCCTCTCGGATGTCTATGCAATGGGCGGAGAACCGGCCGTAGCCATGAACCTGCTCTGTTTCCCCTCATGTCTGGAACTTGATGT
>JAGCUM010000089.1 GCA_017962865.1 Spirochaetales bacterium | reverse complement strand
AAGTCTCCACGGCAAAGAGACAGGCCGCAGGGATTAATACAAGAATTGCAGCAATCAGAACAATTACTTGTGACTTCTTCAAATCAGTAGCTCCTAAAGTTTAGTAATCTATTTTAATATTACTAAACTAACTAAACTATGTAAAGTTTTTTTCATTAGATTTTAGAAAAAATGAAATTTTTTTAACAAACCCTTTATCTGTCAAATATCCGTCAAAAATGAAACAAGCCAAGTCATCCTTGGCTTGTTTTCGGAGAAAACCACTATTATCTGGTGATGTACTGTTTAATTACTATTCCGTGATTCCCACTTCTCTGTCGTTCAGAACAGAAAGACCTGCATCTGCGAATACCTTTGAGGGCTCAGTGGTCTGGAACACCATGACTGCATTGCCCGAGTAGTTATTGCTGAGCATGGAGTACATGTATTCGATGCTTATCCCCTTCTCCGCAATAACCTCAAGCACCCCGGCAAGTCCGCCCGGCTGATCGGGGACCTTGACTGCCACGACATCGGAACAGGTACACACGAGGGCGTTCTTGGTAAGAACCGAAAGCGTCTTCAGAGGCTTGTCCGTAATCAGCCTGAGTACGCCGTAATCTGCGGTCTCGGCGATATTCAGGGCCTTCATGTCAATCTGTGCATCTGCAAGGATTCTGCAGATCTGGGCAAGCTGTCCGGCCTTGTTCTCAAGGAAAACCGAAATCTGTCTGACTTCCATGGTACCTCCCCTGTATTCAGATCTTTCTCTTGTCGATGACTCTGACTGCCTTGCCTTCGCTGCGGGCGATGGACTTCGGGGCAACCAGGTGCACATTGGCATAGATTCCCAGCATGGCCTTGAGCTCTGCAACAAGGCTCTTCTCCTGGGCGGTTATCTTTCCGAGGTTGTCGGAGAAGTTCTCCGGCGTCATTTCAATGAGCACATCGAGCGTATCGCTGTGGTTCTGCCTGTCGACTATGATCTGATAGTTGGCGGCATAGCCCTGCTGGATGAGGACGGTCTCGATCTGGGACGGGAACACGTTGACACCCTTGACGATGAGCATGTCGTCGCTTCTTCCCATCGGACGTGACATCTTCACGAATGTGCGGCCGCAGGAGCATTTCTCTGCAGTCAGGATACAGATATCGCGGGTCCTGTATCTAAGAAGCGGGAATCCCTTCTTGGTAAGCGATGTGATCACCAGCTCTCCCTTGGATCCGAGCGGAAGGGTCTCACAGGTATCCGGATCGATGATTTCAGCATAGAAATGGTCTTCGTTGATGTGCATTCCGCTCTGTTCGGAACACTCGTAGGCAACGCCGGGACCGCTGAGCTCGGTAAGGCCGTAGATGTCATGGGCCTTGATTCCCAGGGAAGCTTCTATGGAAGCTCTCATGTCCTCGCTCCAGGCCTCGGCACCGAAGATACCTCGCCTGAGATGAATGCGGTCCCTCAGACCCTTTTCCGTGATTGTTTCTGCAAGATATGCAGCATAGGAAGGTGTGCAGCAAAGCACTGTGGACTGCAGGTCCTCCATGAACTGGAGCTGTCTGTCGGTGCTTCCGGAAGACATCGGGAGAACCATGCAGCCGAGCTTCTCAGCTCCGCCGTGAAGGCCCAGTCCGCCGGTGAACAGTCCGTAGCCGTAACAGACCTGGACGATGTCCTCATCCGTGATGTCTGCGGCACAGAGTGCCCTGGCAACGCAGGCGTCCCAAAGCTCCAGGTCCTCGCGGGTGTAATAGGCAACGACGCGCTTGCCGGTGGTTCCGCTTGTGGAGTGGATTCTGACGATATCCTTTTTCGGGGCTCCGCGCAGTCCGTCTGGATATGCATCACGCAGGTCATCCTTCTTGAGGAAGGGAAGCTTGCAGATATCGTCGACGGACCTGATGTCTTCGGGCTTCACACCCTTCTCTTCCATCTTGTGACGATAGTAAGGGACGTTGTCCCACACATAACGGACCTGCTCGACAAGGCGGCTGTCCTGCAGTCGCCTTATCTCAGAGCGGGAAGCACACTCTATTTCCTTGCTGTAATAACTCATTTGAAAACTCAGTTGTTCTTGATGTGGACGTCAAGCTGGTTGAACGGAATGACGATCTTGTTCTCTTCGAAGGCCTTGCGCACGCCGTTGAGCAGGTCGAAATAGGTATCCCAGTACTGCTCGGTCTTGCACCATGCCCTCATGGTAACCTTCACGCCGTTGCCTGCACCGTAGTCTGTGACACGGACGAATGTCGAGGGCTCCTTGAGAACCTTCTCGTCAGCTTCGCAGACACCGAGGATCAGGGATCTCACGAGCTCGGGATCATTGCCGGCCACGGAGAAGTCCAGATCGACACGGCGGACTTCCTTCTCGGAATAGTTGGCGATGTTGCCGCTTGAAAGAGCTCCGTTGGGAAGGTGGACGACCTTGTTGTCCAGCGTGACTATCTTGGTGGAGATGATTCTGATATCCTCGACGATACCTTCGGCTCCCTGGGCTACGATGTAGTCACCGACCTTGAAGGGTCTTGTGACAAGCAGCAGGATTCCGCCGGCGAAGTTGGAAAGAGCGCCGTTGACAGCAAGTCCTACGCCTACTCCGAGGGAGGCGATCAGGGCTGCGATACCGGTGGTATCAACTCCGAGCCATCCGACAAGGCAGGTTGCGATGACGATCTTGACCACGATGCGGCCTGCGTAGGAAAGCGTGCGGATGATGGTCTTGTCGAACTTTCCGCTCTTCTCGAGCTTTTTCTCGATGCGGCGGGAAATGATGGTCACGATTCTGAATGTGATCAGAAGGATGAGAATGGCTGCCAGAATCTTGATTCCGGTGGTCATGGCCCAGTTTCTGACCATTTCGATGATTTCGACTGTCTTTGAAGTGGTTGTCTCTTCCATAGTTTTATCTCCATTTATCAGATGCTGTTCGGGTATGTTTAGACTAATGAAAACATCCGTTTCTGTTCAATTACCTTTTGTCTCTTTGATCTCGATTTGTCTGATACCCATCTCAGCAGCAAGATCGTTCACCATCTTCAGGTTTTCAGGAAGTACATCCACATAACACGACTGCTCGGAAGCCTCGAAACGACTTGCCTCGATCTCACCAGGCATCAAAATACCGTGGGTGTTGTTCTTTGCAGGCTTGGAGCTCTTGAGCTCGCTGATTCTGGAATCGATATCTTCCAGATACTTGGCCTTGTCGTTGAAGGCATCGATGTCCAAAGCCATGATAAAGAGGCTCGGTCCTTCGGAAACGTCCTTTGCCCTGTCCCCTGTTCCGCCACCGAAAAGGATTCCGGCAAGGATATCCACCATGACTGCCATGCCCCAACCCTTGTATCCTGCAAGCGGCGGAACCGTGTAGTATTCGCTCATCTTAGTTGTAGGAAGTCCGTCGCGGTCCAGACCCCAGCCCTCCGGAATCTCCTCGATACCCTGACGCCTCATATTCGTGAGCTTGCCGTTTGCGACAACCGTCATGGCCATATCCAGAACCGGTGAGACCTGTTTGTCTGCAGGCGCGGCAACGGCAATGGGATTGTTTCCGATGACCTTCTCACATCCGCCGAACGGAGCCATGGTGGAATCCCCGGTACCCAGGGTGATACCGATAAGACCTTCCTTCTGTGCCATCTGCGCATAATAGGCCAATGCTCCGAAATGGTTGGTGCCTTTGATGCACACAATGCCTACCCCATTCTTCTTGGCCTTGGCGATGGCTTCTTCCATTCCTCTGTATCCCAACAGCTGTCCGCTCGAGCGGTTTCCATCCCACACTGCGACGACCCCGTTGTCTCTGAGAACCTTTTTCTCCATGTTGGGTCTCATCTTCCCTTCCCTGATGAGACGCACGTATCTGGCCGTACATAGAATTCCATGAGAGTTCACACCGCGCTGATCGGCTTCGACAAGCATCTGTGCCATAATGGCAGCTTCATCTTCATTCATGCCTGCCTTCATAAAGATCTCAACAATTCTCTCTTTTGCTTCTTTAATGCTGATTTTTACCATGATATATTCCTTATAAGCTATCGTTCTACTTTAATGAGTCTGCCCTTGCTGTGCTGGATGGCATTGACGATGGAAACTGCGGCCAAGGCGGTATGGCAATCACCTACAAACGGAGTTCCGTCAATCAGGGCTTCATAGAAGCGGTCAATCAAAAGTCCATGGCTTACACCCCACTCCGACTTCTCGCCCGTAAGTACGGTTGCAGGATGGAAAATGGTGTTCCCGTCCTCCTCCACGATCGTCAGTCCGCTCTGTCTCACCGTAATCACGGCGTGCTCGAGCCTGAGTTCCAGATCACAGACCTTTGAACCCTTGTAGCAGTTGGTGCAGAAAGCCACTACCTGAGCCCCGCAGCTGAGGTTGATAAGAGCCATTCCCGTATCCTCAACCTCATAGTCATCGGTCTGTCTGAGCTTCCCGTCAAAGCCGGAGAGGCTCTCCACCCCGCCGCAGTAGGAGGAAAGGTAATCCAGCATATCAAGGGTATGGATGCTCTGATTGATTATGCATCCGCCGCCTTCACCGCTGTACTTGCCGCGCCATGGGGACTCCGAGTAGTACTTGCCGCCTCTGTCCCATGTCACCAGAACCATTCCGCTGACGATTTTCCCGTACTTGCCGCTCTCGAGTATTTCCTTGGCTTCCTGAGTCGCCTTGTTGAGCCTGTTCTGGAAGCAGACACCCAGAAGCTTGCCTGTTTCCTCGCTTTTTCTGATCATCTGCTTTGCCTCGTTGACCGTAATGGCCAGGGGTTTCTCGCAGAAGACGTTGATTCCGTGGTCAAGCAGGTCCATTACGATCTGAGGGTGCGTATTGTGCGGTGTTATGACGTGCACGGCATCCAGATTCTTGTCAAAGAGTTCCCGATAGTCTGTCAGGGGAATTCCCCCGTATGTCTCCGAAAAGGCTTTCGCCCTTTCGGGAATTATGTCAACGCAGTATTCAAGCGTTGCATACCGGTTGTTCTTGAGCGCTTTGCCATGGTTGCGTGAAACTGCTCCGCAACCTATTACAGCAATTCTGAGCATTCTCAGCCCTCCTTATCCAATCCCAGGGCACTGGCCTTGAACTGACCGGGAGAAACTCCCTCGGCTTTGTTGAAAACCCTCATGAATGTTCTTATGCTGCCGAAGCCGCATCGCTCGGAGACATCCTTCATCGAGAGGTTCCAGCACTTCTTGTCACAGAGAATCTCCTTGGCCTTTGCTATCCTGAAATCAGTCAGATAATCTGAAATATTGGTTTCCTTGTGCTTTTTGAAGCATTTTGAAAGATAAACGATCGATACTCCGAGCCTGTCTGCAATCAGGGAGACATTGAGCTGGACATCGTTGTAGTTGTTCTCTATCTCGGAAAGCGCCGCGAGATAGACTGCATAGCCCTCGCTTCCCGAATCCGACATCACCATGGTTTTCCGATACTCCATGATGTTGCAGGCCTGAACGTACATCCTGTGAATCTGGACCGGATCGTCGACGGTTTTGGAAACGGCAAAATACGAAATATCCGTGGCATTTTCCAGAACCGTATGGATTTTGCCAAAATCCTCAGTGTTAGCTTCTGCTATGAGAGACACATCGTAGTCACTGTCAAACGGAATGCATCTGATTCCCTTTTCGGAAAGGTCTTCCGTAATGTCCGTCTTCGGTTCGGATTGCGATTTCTGGCCGGAAAGCATCGCAAGTACGATGCAGTAGGCACTTTCCTTGGAGAATATCCCCATATCAATGAGTTCATCGGCAGACTGTGCAGATTCTTCGGTCAGCACAAGGCGCGATATGATGTGGGAGCGGTTTTCTTCCTTCAGCTTCGTCACGGAGGACACAAAAGGAGCATATGGATTGCTTACCTGTCCCAGTTCCTTCAAATCCGCACCGGAAGCCTCGACGGCATCCGAGAACCTGTACCAGTGTCTGAAAACGATACGTCTGATTACGACAAGGGCAAGTCCGACTACCAGAATCAGGATGATACCCACAAGCCAGATGACCGAAAAGAGATCGCGGAAATACTCGCTCTCATCCACTATCAGATAATAATTGACACCTCTGATGGATGACTCGGAAACCAGAATCCTGTCATGCCCTATCCTTCCGCCCGTCTGCTCCAGATTCCTCAGTTTTTCAGATTCATAGTGACCGTCCATATGGGAACCGAAATGGAAGAGCTCCCTCCGGATGTTTGTATCGTACATGACTATGTCATATGTCTGGGAAACAATGCCGGGAATAATGTCCGACACATCCACGAGAACCGCAACACAGAGATCCCCGATAGTTGCAGAGCGCACGAAGCTCAGAGGCCTTATCACAAGAAGGTTGTAACCGTTTCCATCATTGGAAACATCGATGACATAGGTGTAGTTCTGACTGTTCTGCGAAATCAGTTCTCCGAGGGCATCCGACTTTGATACATCAAGCACATCGTTTTTGCTGATGCTCGAAAGCTTTCCATAATACTGGGCCGTGATGTACAGGTCGTTGCTTGCAGAATAAAGGACGCAGTCTTTCAGATGGGAACGGCTGCCGACCATGTGTCTCAGATCCAAAGTTCTCAGATAGAGAGTATAGGAATCATAATCATCAAGGGTTTTTGAAGAGAAAGCTGTGAAATTATCGGAAAGAATCAGCTCTTCACAAAGGGCATCGACCTCCAGAAAGGCGGCGTTCAGCTCATTACTGAGAGCCCCCAATGCTGCACGGTTTGCCTTGTCTACCGAGTTACGCACGGTGTAGATACCTGCCATGGCGAAGACAAGAAACAGCACCAGAAGAATGGTCGATACAAGGATGTACGACAGACTCCAGCTTCTGATGAGTTTCCTTTGGGTTTCGGTCTTCGTCATGCTGCCATTCTACACCAATTCGTCAGCAAACAAAACTTCCGCCGCACTTCTCTTTGAGCATCTTCTCATAGAGATCGGCATCGATCGGAAGTGACACCCAGCCTCCTCCTGTCCAGGAGGAAAGCAGAATGGCGTTGATTATCTCGAGGCTCTTGATTCCGTCGCTTCCGGGAGCAAGCAGCGGGGTGCCTTTCTGGATGGCATCGCAGAAATTCTTGATTATGCCGCAATGAGAGGTATAGGTGCCTTTGACGGGAACTTCACACTTCCAGATTTCGGGGTGCCCGATTTCTCCCTTGAAGGTTTTCTGGAACTCGTCGGTATCGACCCGGCATCTGGAGAACGAGATGCTGTCGTTCTCGATTACCAGTCTTCCCTTGGTTCCCGAAATCTCAAGCCTGTTGGTACCCGGTTCATCGGCTATGGTGGTAATGTAAGTGCCGATGTGGCCGTCGGGATACTCCATGAGTGCAAAGACATCATCCTCGACCTCGATATTGCGGTGCTTGCCGTAGTAGACCGTGGCTTTCACACGTGATGGCATTCCGCAGATCCACTGCCAGAGGTCCAGATTGTGCGGATTCTGGTTCATCAGAAGACCGCCGCCCTCTCCTTTCCAAGTGGCACGCCAATCGGAATTGTCATAGTAGGACTGGGGTCTGAACCATGCCGAAATCAGCCAGTGGCAGTGCAGGATTCTTCCGAGTTCTCCGCTCTGGACAAGGTCCCTTGCCTTCTGATAGAGGGGATTGGTCCTCTGGTTGAACATCACACCGAAGACCTTGTCGGATTTTCGTGCAACTTCGTTCATCTTCTTGACCGCATTGGTGTAGACTCCGGCAGGCTTCTCGCACAGATAGTTAAGACCGTGCTCGAGGGCATAGATTCCATATACGGGATGATAGTAATGCGGACATGTGGGAATCACCGCATCGACAAGGCCGGAGTCCATCAGCTCCTCTGCACTGTTGAAATATGCAACCTTATCCCCTGCAAGAGCCCTCGCCTTCTGAAGTTTGGCAGGATTGATATCCGCAATTGCCGCAAGGCATGCGTTGTCCACTTTTCCCGCAAGCAGAGCCGTGGAGTGCTGGTTTCCCATGTGACCGAAACCGATGATTCCGATTCTGACTTTGTCCATTATCTGTCCTCCTGTGCAAGTTCCCTCATGACTTTGAGAGCCGGAATGGAATCCGCTTTCCAATCGCCGCTCTTTCCTTCTATGGATACTGTTCCATCATATCCCGACTGTTTAAGCAGCCGGAAGAACTCGGCTACTTCCTCGGTTTTCTCGATAGGATAAGCCCTGCTGCCCTTGAGAGCTATATGGGTATGCATGAACGGTCCGCAGGTCAGGATTCTTGTCATGTCCTCGCCTTCCTGCCTCATATGATAGGCATCTGCAAGAAGCCCTACATTCGGAAGGTTTACATCAGCCTGAAGGGCCGCACCCTCAGCAAGGCTGTTGATCAGATTGGTCTCGGCTCTGTTCAGCGGCTCGATGGCCACATCGATACCGTGCTTTGCGGCCAATTCTCCGACAATGCGGGTGACACTGACCAGCTGAATGTATGCATCCTGCCATCTCATGCCCTCCGGCACGAAGCGGCTCTTTCCGCTGCCGAAAACCACAAGTCTGCATCCGAGAGCATCCATGCGCGAAAAGGCGGTCTCGAGATAGACTCTCATCTCATCTTCGTTGTACTTGTCCCCGATCACTATCATGTTCTTGGGAAACAGCAGGGCACAGCGTTCCATCCTGATGGAGGCTTTCTTCATGACATCCAAAACGGATCTGAACTCCTCCTCTTCCCAGAGAGCAATCTGGTTGAGCTTTCCGTCGATGAAGTCGTATCCGGCTTCCTGGACCTCCATGACATTTCTGATATCTGCACAAAGACCGAATCTCATGCTTTTTCAACTCCTTTTCTGCTGATTATCCAGGTTTCTTTCCCTATGCGGAGAACTGCCTTGTCTCCATCAAGTCTGATTGAAGCATCAGCACCTTCTGCCTTGACTATCGTAGCTGAAACAAATGGCGCCTTGCCGTTATAGGCCATCGTTACCTGCCCTATGGGCTCCCTTACGGGATAGCCGTAGCTGATCCATCCGCCCTTAGGATCCTCACTTCCGCAGAGAAGACTGCCCGTGAATGCAGCATCGGATACGAAATCAAGGGTAAAGGCTTTGCCGTGCTTCGATCTGTAATCCACATGCTTGTCCTTAAGCTTCACATCCTTGGTGTTGAAGTTGTACATCAATCTGAAATCGTGGTTTTCCCTTGCCGGTCCGTCCACATAGTCGACAAGGACAGCAACCGAATGCGGTGCAAGAATCAGCTTGCGCCTGTGGAAGACCGGATCCGGAAGATAAGCATATCCGTTATGCTCCAGATCGATGATCTTGAGACCGTCCTTCTCTCCGAAGAAATGACAGAGACAGCGTACACCGCGGACCCTGTCGACATTCGGAATCGCTCCCATCTCATGGTCGTCGACATAGAGCGTATTGTGGGCAAGGGCGGAAACGAAGTATGCTCTCCAGTCTTTCCAGATCGAGGATCTGTAGATGTATCTTCCGCTGTCAACCAGGACATCCTCACCGTCCAGCGTGATTTCGGCATGCATGCTGTCATTGTGCGAGTGAGTTGACCTCTCGCCTCTCTCAAGCTGGCTTGAATGGGTGCACAGGTAATCGGCATCGGCATTCCAGCCGGTGCGCATGACATAGACGCCTTCTTCCGAATACTTGAAATCGAGATCCTCGGGTGCGGCGCCTTCCTTTCTCAGGGTTCCGAAATAGCGGAACTGCTCGTCTCCGAACAGCCTGTACATCCAGTTCATGTATGCACGAAGCTCATTGAGGTCATCCGGGAAGAACGACAGGTTCATTCCTTCATAGATCGATGTGTCTGCACGTCTCGTGGTCAGATCGTCCCTGTCGGCATCCCCTATCATCGGGGTGGAGAGGTCAGGCTTGACCAGTGAGCAGATGTATTTTGCACTTCTTCTTATCACTTCCCAGGCATAGTCCGGCACATAGATTCCGTTTCTGTCGCACATGACAATTGCCTGAGCGAAGGCGATGGAGGCAACCATGTGGTAGATGGGTGTTTTCTCCATGTGTACCCCGTTGTCGGAGAAGCAGTATCGCACCTCGTGCATCACGCGGCCGTAGGCGGTATCGAACCACTGCTTGGACTCTTTGAACTCAGGGAACATGATGGCTATCTGAAGCAGTGCGCTGGTCTCCATACTGAGCCAGTTGGATGATCTGTCGTGATTTGAATAATGGCCCATCAGAAACAATGCATGATCTCTGATTCCCAAAAGGAAGCTCGAGAGATCCTCGATTGTCCATACCTCCGAACTGCGGAAGATTTCGAAAACCGGAAGCCATGTCGTGTAGATCCTTATTCCGGTCTCGATGGTTCTCCATGCGGTTCCGGGGAACGGCTGCTTGGGAACGAAGGTCGTATCCTTGATGAACTCGTCTGCAGGCCACGCCTCACGGAAGGAGTGCATCTGCGCAAGGAATTCCCTCGTGTACTTCTCGTCTTTCGTGATGGCGTAGGCCCTTGCAAGGCTCTGCCAATAGATGGTGCGGAAAAGCGACCAGCTCCACTCATTGTCCCTGCTGGTCTCCGTGGTCGGATTGAACATCCAGTCTATCGGTCCGTCGAACTTGTGACCGAAGACATCATGCTGCATGACCTTCTCTGCATCGTCGATGATCCCGTCGTCCTTGATTTTCCCGGCCTCCGAAGCCCGGAAAAGATAGACCGGTTTTTCTCTCTGCGCAAAGTGTCTGAGCAGGTCACCTGCATTCAATCTGCTGTAGTCGTCTTCAAGAAGATCCCTGAGCTTCTCAAACTCCGTCATATTCCACCTTCCTTTTCTCACCGTCCATTGACAGAACAGCACTGGAGTGGCCCGAAGGCCACCCCAATGCGCTTTGAATCAGTTGTTCTGATTATCTTGAGATGTAAGCGTCGTAGGCTTCCTGTCTCCATGCGACAGCCTGCTCGAGCTTCAGACCCTTGAGGCCGGCCTGGTACTCGGCGAATGTCTGCTCGTTGAGAGGAGTAACGCCTGTGATGAACTTGTTCTCCCACTCCTTTGCGTATGTCTTGACGTCGTTGACGATCTTTGCATACTCATCGGCGTGCTCGGAAGAAACTGTGATCAGAGACATGTCATGCTCACCATAAGTTGTCTGTGCCCAGAGAGTAAGAGCTTCCTGGAGCTCAGGAACTGCATAGTAGAACTTCTGTGCCTTCGGCTCCTGTACGAACGGTCCGTTGATGGTGAATCTCATGTACTGCCATGCCTTGGTTGAATCAAGGACTCCGTCTGCATTGAGGACAGCCTCAAGGTAGACAGGCTCGCCGTTCTCCATCTTGTAGGAAACACCTTCGATACCGTAGTTGGCGAGAAGATGACCTTCCTCGCTGAACTGGTAGTCAAGAAGTCTCATTGCTGCTTCGATGTTCTTGCAGCTTGTGGTGATGGCTGCTGAAGCACCGGCGTTGGAATAGATGGTATCCATCTTTGCGAACATTGAGAGTCTGCCCTTCTCCGGTGAGAGCGGCTTTGCGGAAGACATGGTGACTGTCGGGTCTTCTTTCTGCATCTGGGGCAGCCATGTTCCGATTCCGCTTCCGCCGGGAGCATAACCGATGGCTGTTGTGCTGTTGAGGATCAGGTTTCCCATTCCCTTCTTGTCGAGAGTCAGATAATCGCTGTAGAGAAGCTTCTCGGTGTAGAGCTTGTTGAGGAACTTCAGATAGTCATATCTGGCAGGCTCGATCAGACCGCTCTTGACAACGCCGTTGTCAACATAGATACCTTCGTTCTCTCCCCATGAATCGAATCCGGGACCGAAGACTCTGTTGATATGGTCGCTTCTGATGGCAATCGGCCACTCGACGATTCCGGCTTCCTTGATCTTGACAAGGGCATCATAGAGCTCATCCGGAGTCTCGGGGATTGCTGTTACGCCGGCCTTTGCGAGGAGGTCAGTTCTGTAGACCCAACCTTCTGTGTAGAGCAGTGCGTTGTTCTCATAGCTGTCGCCTCTGAGGAACGGGAAGCAGTAGTAATATCCCTGGTCGGTCTTGACCATGTTTGCAATGTCGGGATGAGTCTCAAGGAACTTCTTGAGATTCGGTGCATAGTCAAGGTAATCGTTCAATGGGATGATGACTCCGTCGTCGATTGCCTTCTGCGGGCCACCGGCGTAGTTGATCCACTGATACTCGATGATGTCCGGCATGGACCTGCGTGATGCTGTAAGGACAGAGAAGGCCTCAGCAACATTGTTACCGGCGGCAACATGCTGGAATGTAACCTTTGTGTTTGTCCTTGCCATAAGCTCCTGCCAGTACGGCAGCTCGTCAAAGCTGTTTGCAGTGATGGCTGCGTTCAGAGTTGCCCAATAGGTGAGCTCATCCGGTGCGTTGCTGGTTGTTTTGGCTTCGGTTGCGGCCTGTGCGAAAACAGGACATGCAATCAGAAGTACTGCGAGCAGAACTAGTAATGCTTTCTTCATTCTTTTCTCCTTTTTACGGTTTCACGAACCGCTTTTTGATCATATTTCTGCAATGCGCCACTGCGCATAAGCATTCTGTAACAACTGACTCAGGCCATCTATGGTGTAATAGATGCTTTCCTTGTCATCCTTTTTCCCCACTGCCCTGTCGGAGCAGTCCCTGACTCCCATGTCCTGGGCCATCAGAACGGCATCGGTATGGGTCCTTGCACATTTGAGGGTGCAGACGGGGCTCCTGTGTTCCTGAACGCACCTTACGCTCTCATAGAGTTTTTCAAGGCGCTCACCCTTATCCATATGTATATAGTCGATGACCGTCCCGTCATTGAGCTTGCCCACGAATCCGTTTCCGTCCTCATAGACGGTGCCGTTCTCGAATTCATATTCACTCAGAGGTCCGATCTTTGCATCATCCACCGCATGGGAGGCATAGTAATAGAGATCTACATTTCCCCTTGTGGTGAATTTTAACTCAACGGTGTCACAGTTTGTGATACTCGGTCTGATTCTTGCCAACAAACCCTTGCAGCAGGACACTGTTTCGCTTTCATCCATTGCATTTCCGAGGAGGAATACCATTGTCTGGAACTGATGTGCACAGGCATTTGTGAACGGTGAATCATAGACGGGCTCACCGTTGCAGAACACAGCTCCTGCCCAGGAGGACCTGTTGTAGTAGATGTCGTTTCTCCTCATCAGGCGGATGGTCTTCATGCGGACCGGTTTCCCGTAGATTCCCTTGAGGATGTCGGCCTTGAGGGCAAGGACGTCCTTTGCAAAGCACATCTGATAACCGACTGCAACAAACAGCCCGGTCTCGAGGCTCTTTGCCTGCATCTGTTCGAACTGTTCGCTCTTGAAGCAGACGGGCTTCTCCGTAAGGACATTGCTGCCGTGCGCCAGAGCAGTCATGACAAACGGAAAATGAGTATGGATCGGGGATGATATTATGCAGAGGTCGGCACTATGGCTTTCATAGAATTCTGCGGGAGAATTGAAAATCTCAATTCCCCTCTTGCAGACATCTTCATACAGAGGACTGCGCTCTGCAAACGGATCTGCAATTGCAACAAGGGATGAGGATACGACGTCCCGCGTCAGGTATTCCCTGACGTAGTTCTCTCCGTAACCACCCATGCCGCAGAGCAGGACCTTCACACCCATTGTCACTTCTCCTCGAATGCCGACTTCAGAATACCGGCGGCATCGACCTCAAGGGCCTTGGTCGGACAGACCTGGAAGCAATAACCGCAACCGATGCAGTTGGCTGTCTTGCGGGCCTTCTTTCCATCCAGTTCGATTCCCTTATACCAACACACATCGGTACAACGTCCGCATCCTATGCACTTCTCGGGATCTGCATCCCTGAGTCTATAGGCTTCTCCGAGCTTGTCCTGACGGCGCTTGGCAAAGGCATTGTCCATATTGAAGAGCTGAAGGGCCTGTCCCTTGATTTCCTTCACGCTTGAATAGCCGTTCTTATCCAGCCATTCCGAACACTGCCTGATGATTCTCTCGCAGACCTTGATTCCTCCGGAGCATGCAATGGCTCCAAGCTGGACCATTTCCGAACCGGCCATGATGTATCTCAGGGCCTGGTCATATGAGAACACGCCGCCGCCTGCATACATCGGAATTGTTATTCCGCGGCTTCTTGCATCTGCGATTTCGAAACACACAAGAGGATTCGCCTGTGTTCCGCCATAGCCCGAACCCGGTCTGGGCTGTGTTGTCTTCCAGTCAAGATCAAAGTAGAAAGCTTTCCATCTTGCCGTGGGTCCTACGGCATCGGCACCTGCTGCAACCGCCTCGCGGATGCTTGTAAGACAATCACAGTCCTCTATGGCAAGCTTGACCATCACCGGTGTTCCCGGAACAGCCTTCTTGATCATGCGTGTGCAGTTTGCCACCAGCTGGTAGTAGTTGAACTGTCTGTCGGAAGCAGTGGCGACTCCCGGGGTATTGAAGTGAAGCTCGATGGCATCGGCACCTGCTGCGACCACTTCCTTGGCTTCCTTGACCCATCTTTCCTTCCAATCAGGATATTTCTCGATATCGTGGTAATGGCCTACCGATGCCCAGAGCTTGGTCTCGGGATACATATCCCTGCGTGCGCGCCTGACTTCCTCACAATACTCCTCCAGAGAGCTCATCGTATCGGGAAGCTGCTTTCCGACTGCATGGGAATGGAAGGCCGGCTGGCCCTTGAGTACAGCATCGAAGGACGGATAGAAGAATCCGCCGCCACCCATTCCGTGGCCGTAGTTGCGCATGGTGATTGCACCCGGCTTGCAGGCCGAGCTCTTGATCACATTGTCCGCGCCCCTCGTAGCCGGGCTGGAGGCAATCACGAACGGATTGATCATGTCAAAACAGTCGATGTGCAGATCTGCCATAGTCAAGCATCTCCTTCAGGACGTCTGCGTCCTTGTAAAACTGCTGCTCGGAATCGTCTTTGACGAACTCGAGAAGCGCATAATAGTCTTTTTCGGGGTCGAGGGTCGCAAAGTAGATATCCCACGGCCTTCTGCCCTCTTCCAGCGGTCTTCTTCCGGTCTGGTCCCAATGATAGACATGCAGATAGGACAGATACGGAAGAATCATCCCCAGTCCTTCTTTCCTCTGCTCTTCGTTCAGAGCCATCGTAGGCTGCCAGAGCGTGTGCAGATTGTCACAGGCCGTCTCCCGAAGCAGGGCAAGGCCCGACTCGTTGGTATCGGTGAGAGTATTCTTGTGCCATTCCAGATTGAGGACAATTCCCATATCGGAAGCTGTCCTGCAGGCTTGCACAAGTTCCTTCACCAGAGCTTTCCTCTCCTCGGCGCAGACATCTGCGGAAGCCTTCGTCCCGGCCCAGATGCGGACCTGTTTTGCTCCGATCGCCTTGGCAGTCCTGAGACTGGGCAGGATGTCCATTCCCTGGCCGAGACGGTAGTATGAGCCGTAACCGGCTATTTCAAGGCCTGCATCGGCAGTAAGCTTCCCGACTGTGGAGGCAAAGGCTTCATCCCCACAGGGAATGTGGTGGTTTTCACTCCATTCGATGGCCTGCAAGCCGGCATTCCGTGCGATTCTAAGCACCTGCTGCACCTCGAGACCCTTGAATGTTGCGCTGACCAGTCCGCTCTTTATCATCTTCAAACCCTTTGCATCAGCCCTTGACGGCTCCGACCATGACACCCTTCACGAAGTACCTCTGAAGGAACGGATAAACCATGAGGATCGGAACGGTGGCAACGACGATGGTTGCATACTTGACCGCTTCGCTGTCCAGAGCCAGGGACTCGGCAGCCATGCTGTTCGTCTCTTCCTGGAACAGGATCTGTCTGAGGATCAGCTGGAGGGGGAACTTGGTCTTGTCACGCAGATACAGGAATGCGGAGAACCATGAGTTCCAGTGCGCTACGGCGTAATAGAGGACTATGACAGCCACAGTCGCCTTGCACAGCGGGGTCATGATCCTGAACAATACCTGCGGATGGCTTGCACCGTCTATCATTGCAGATTCCGGCAGGCTGTCGGGGACCTGGGCCATTGCTGTTCTCATGACTATCATATTGAATGTACTGATGGCACCGGGAAGGATCATCGACCACCGCGAGTTGATCAGTCCGAGGGATTCCACGACGAGGTATGATGGGATTGTTCCGCCCTGGAAGTACATCGTGAAGACAATCATCAAGGTAAAGAACTTGACAAGTCTTGCACCCTTTCTGGAAAGCACATAGGCTCCGATCAGGGAAAGAAGTACGTTCAATCCGGTTCCGACCACAACGACGAATATCGTATTCAGATAACCGGTGAGGATGCTCGGATTGTTGAATACCAGGCTGAAATTGTACAGCGTCGGATTGATGGGATAAAGAAACAGTCCCGAATGCTTCATGACATCATATGGATCGGAAAAAGCTCCGAACAGGATGTTGAGCATCGGAAGCAGTATTGCAAGGGAAAGAAGCGTACAGATGATAACGATTACGATGTGAAGAATCGTCTCGCCCCTTGTGTATCTCACCTTCATTGCCTTGACGGGCTTTGTAATCTGTTTGTCTGACATACTCACCTCCTCACCAAAGACCGGATCCGCTCAGCTTCTTGCTGAACTTGTTGGTTCCCCAAACGAGGAGGAAGCTTACGACCGAATTGAACATTCCGACCGCAGCGGAATAGCTCCAGTTCATGTTCAACAGACCTTCACGGTAGACATATGTGTTGATGACATCTGCAACCTCAAGTGTAAGCGGGTTGTACATGAGAAGTATCTTCTCGTGTCCGACGTTGAACATCTTGCCCATCTGGAGGATGAACATGATGATGATTGTCGGGAAGAGGCACGGAAGAGTGACGGAGAAGAGCTGGCGAAGCTTGCCTGCTCCATCTATCTTTGCAGCCTCATAGAGCTGTGCATCTATTCCGATGATAGCCGACAGGTAGATGATCGAGTTCCATCCGATGTTCTGCCAGATACCTGAAATAATATAAAGAGGAAGGAAGTACTGCGGCTCCTGAAGCATCGTCACGGGTTCGAATCCGAAGTGACTCAGGAATGTAGTGATGGCTCCGTTTCTGGAGGTCAGGTCCGAAAGCATGGACATTATGACGACAATGGAGATGAAGTGCGGCAGATAGGTGATGGTCTGAACCGCCTTCTTGAAGTGCTTTGTCCTGAGCTCGTTGATCATGAGTGCCAGAATGATCGGCATCGGGAAGCTGAAGATTAGGTTCGTTACGCTTATCTTCAGGGTGTTTCTCAGAACTCTCCAGAAATAGTAGCTGTTGAAGAAATCCTTATAATTCTTGAGGCCGACCCACTTGCTCCCGAAAACACCCTTGATGGGCTTGTAGTTCTGGAAAGAAATGAGCAGTCCTGCCATAGGACCGTAGTGGAATATGATGTAGTACACCAGCACGGGAATGAACAAAAAATACAGACCTCTGTTCTTGCTCCAGTCTTTTCGTATGCGCTTGGACAAAGGTTCCCGGATCATAATCTCCGAGTTCCCGCCAGACTTACCTTTTTTCATCTGAAAACTCTCCCTTATAGTGATTTCATTGTCCAATCGGTTTTTTGAATTGTAAATTGACAGATTAAAAACTGACATGTCAAATTTTTCCTTTTGGCATTGACGCACCATTTAAAACAATCTAATTTGATACTATGTACAGAAATCCTATAATATCAGGTTTCAATCCGGATCCGTCAATCTGTTATGTTGACGGGCATTACTACATCGTTACTTCAACTTTCGAGTATTTCCCGGGAGTGACCATCTGGGAAAGCACGGATTTGGTCAACTGGAGCTACTGCGACAGCGTCCTCAAGACCCCGGAGACTCTGGATCTGGACAAAAGCCCGGATAGTCTGGGTCTGTATGCAGCTACAATCAGGCACCATGACGGTCGTTTCTATGTAGTTACTACAAACAAATATCTGAAATTCAACTTCGTTGTATCTTCTGAAAGCATCCACGGCCCGTGGACCGCTCCTGCGTTCATCTGGAAAACGGGAATAGACCCATCCCTCTTCTTTACTGAAGACGGTCGTTGCTTCTACACCTCCAACGGCGAGACAGACCCGTACACCAAGGCCCGAGGAATCTTCGGCGCCTTCATAGACCCCAGCTCCGGAAAGATGCTTGAGGAATTCCGTCCGATTGCTGAAAGCTGCGGAGGCCACTCCACGGAGGCCCCCCACATCTACTTCAGAGGCGGATACTATTACCTGATTATCGCCGAAGGCGGCACAGGAATGGGCCACCATGTATGCGCACTCAGAAGCCGGGATATACACGGACCTTATGAGAAATGCCCCTACAATCCGATTCTATCGCACGCAGAAAGAAAAGGCCATGAGATCCAGTGCACCGGGCATGCCGACTTGCTCGAACTATCCGACGGCAGGTGGATTGCCGTTTTCCTCGGAACCAGGAGAAACACGACGGTCCCAGCAACAACATTGGGCAGGGAGTCCTTCCTGGCTCCGGTTACATGGACAGAAGACGGCTGGCCGATCATCGGAAATGACGGCAAGATCGAAATCGAGATGGAAGACATCCTTCCGGTACGGCAGAAAGAGCAGAACACATTGTTCGTGGATTTCGGGAAAAACCTCTCGGACTTCCCCCTTCTGAAAGTCAGAGCACCGAAAAACGATTGCTATATTTTACACAACAATGCAAAAAAACTCATATTAGTCGGAGAAGAGGACATCAATACCCCGTTGGGACATCCTTCTCTTCTTACCCTGAGGCAGAATTCCTTCAACTGTACATTCAAGGCAACACTTGATATCATCACCCTTGAAGGGACTGCAGGGATAGCAGCATGGCTGAGAACGGACTACCATTACAGGCTCGGAATCACCAAGAAAGGCGGCAAACTGTCATGCGCCCTCACTCGCCATGTGCATGACTTCGAGGCCAAGACTGCAGAGCTTGAACTGGATGCAAACGGAGCTTCGTCAGTCACCCTGACAATGGTGATAAGGCCCGAATCCTACAGCTTCCATGTAAACGGAACTCCCGTAGATACCTGTTCCTATGCGGGACTTACCACTTCCTGCGTCCTGGGAAACTGTTTTACCGGGACACTCCTGGGAATCTATGCAGAACACGGCAAAGCCACGTTCCTGAACGGAATAACTTTGGAGAAAAACTGATTATCTGACGTTGGAGTCCTTTCTGAACTCCCTCCATACATTCTCGAAGAAATCATCCTCATCCGGAATCGGCCTTACAGGCCTCCAAGTGAAGGTGCACTTTCCGTCTGCATAGCTCATTTCCTGAATCAGATTGTCCTTTGAACCGTCATCCGGACTGAAACGGAAGGTTTCAGGGAGGAAGTCATAGGGTTTGGACCCGCCGGCGTCGTGATAGAGGGCGCTTCCCCTGCTCTTGCCTCCTTGGGCCATATAATCGAGCATGCTCAGGGCATAGCATTTCTGGGCAATCAGGTTATCGCGGAGCTTATAGACCCTCT
Source organism: Spirochaetales bacterium (assembly GCA_017962865.1). The sequence goes on along the minus strand of JAGCUM010000089.1, from coordinate 6,450 downwards.
TGAGCTCGGAAGGATCGGAATACTTCACATTGCTGCAGAAACCGGAAAGGATTCCGTCTATCCGATCAACGAAATCACGGACTGTCTTCTCTTCGCGGATGGGGCCGCAGAAACTGCTCATCAGTGCAGTAGTCCTCTTCTCTGTTTCCTCGAGGTTAGAACGTTTATCCTTTGCTCCAGCTGCAATGGCAGCCATTTCCGCCACGGCTTTATCAAGCAATTCTCCGAAGGTTTTCTCGTCCGGCTTGCTGTCTCTCCCTCTATGGGCAATGTATGTCGCAGCCCTGAGAGATCCGACCTGACCGGCATTCAGTGCAGATCCGCCGGGACGGTACACCCCGTGGCTTCCGGCAACCTCTCCGGCAACGAAAAGGCCTTTGACATTGCTCTGCCACCAGAGGTCCAGATCAAGACCTCCGTTGTTGTGTTGGGCACAGAGTGCAATCTCAAGCATATCCTTTTCCAGATCCACGCCCTTGTCCATATAGAATTCGATTGCAGGCTGGTTCATCTTTTCCAGACGCCTGATCGGGGTTTTCAGAAGAGCATCGGCTCTGGACAGATAATTGAAAGCCTCAGGGTCCAATGCATCAAACCTGAATGCTCCGTTTGCGGGATCCTTAGTAAAATCAAGGAATACCCTTCGCCCTTCGGAAAGCTCCATATAGACCAGAATATCGATTATCGAGCTTCCGTTCTCAACCTTACGTACATCGAACGGCCACTGATAGCCCTTCAGGAAGACCTTGGAGAGCATCTCTTCAGGTGCATCGAAATACTGAAGGAGAAACTCCTTTTCATCTTTTCCCTCTGAATCGGTCGAAACAAATCTGGGAATGACCTGCATGTAGGTTCCGCTGACATTCCAGCGAGGCTTTACCGATGCAAGTCCGAACTGCCATTCGGTGAGGTTTCTCCCGCGCACTCCGGCCTCGAAGGCCAACCCGGAAGAACCGTGCTGACTCTGAGGATAGACGGAGCTACCGTACATCCCGGCAGGACCACCGGTTGCCAAGATTACATTTGCAGCCTCGACGGCAACAAAATGAATTTCATCCGTTCTGGAGTTGTCCAGGCACAGAAGACCTACACAGCGCTTGCCGTCAGAAAGAATCCTGATGACCTGAAGATGATCCCTGAACGGAACATTGAGGTCCATACATTCCTTCTCCAGGGCCTGAGTCATTGCCTTCGAGGTATAGGGACCTATTGAAGTGGCTCGGCTTCTCGGATCATGGTCGGTCTTGTATCCTACATATTCGCCATATCTGTTTGTCGGAAAAGGCAGGCCTGATTCAACAAGATGCATGAAGCTCCTGGTACTCAGGGCAGCTTCACAAAGAGCAATGTCGCCATCGACGGCCTTTCCGTCGAAAAGGGTTCTTGCCATCTCCATGATGCTGTCCGGTTCACTGCCGCTGAGAGAGAGCTTGTAATAGGTCTGCTTGTCGCTTCCTGTATTGCGGCTGGTTCCTCCGACGCGGTTCTCGCTTATCAGAAGAATATCATCCACTCCGAAAGCCTTGAGCCTGCAGGCTGCATTGTATCCGGCAGCTCCTGTTCCGACTATGCATGTATTGACTTTGAGAATCTCGGTCATAGGCGTTTGATGTGGAATCCTCCATCAACATCAATGTAATTTCCGGTCGTGTAGAGGAACTTATCCGAAGCCAGTGCGCTCACGGCATTTGCCACATCCTCCGGCTTTCCCCAACGGGAAATGGGAAATGCCCCTTCATCTATGAGCTTGTTGTATTTCTCATGCACCGTGCTGGTCATGTCGGTATCGATAACCCCGGGTCTTACCTCATGGACAAGAATCCCTTCACGGGCAAGTCTGTCTGCATACAGTGTGGTTAGCATGGAAATTCCGGCCTTGGAAACACAGTATTCACCCCGATTGGTAGAGGAAACGACTGAAGAACAGGATGAGATGTTGATGATTACCCCGCGGCGTTCTCCGATAGGCTCCTGGCTTATCATCTGTTTGGCTACCGCCTGGGTCAGGAACATGTTCCCTTTTGTATTTATCCCGATCACCCTGTCGAAGGATTCCTCGGTCATGTCGAGCAGGTCAGCTCTCTGGGCCGGCGCCACACCGGCATTGTTGACAAGAACATCGATACGCCCGAACAGCGCTACTGCCTCTCGGACAACTCTTTGTCTGTCCTCGGTTTTGGAGATATCCGCCTGAACATATTTGACAGTAATTCCGAGATTCTCCAGCCCCGAAATTGCAGCAGAGTTCTTTTCCCTGGTGCCTGTAGCTACCATGACGACATTGTATCCGTCAAGGCCCAGTTGTCTTGCAATGGCCAGTCCGATGCCCCTGCTGGCACCGGTAACAAGGGCTGTCTTTTTTATCTCTTTCTTCATTTTCGATGTTCCCTTTCAACAGCTTCAGCGTTGAATTTCTTATATAATGGCATATATACGCCACTGTTTCTGATTACACAGCCCGTCGTACCATGATCACGCATGATCTGGGTGCACAGCGAACAGGTGATACAGCATTTCTTCGGATCCATAGCACCTTTCTCAAGCACATCTGCAGGGGCACTCGGGTATGCAAAGCTCTCTCGCCCCAATCCCACAAGGGTACATCTTCCGGCTCTGATGTTTGCAGCTGCTGCATTGGGCAGGAAGTTTCTCAGCCAGCTGTAGCCGTTTCCGATTACAGGCACATCGCCCGCAGCCTTCTGAACGACTTCTGTCAGATGGAACAGCCTGTCTACGCTTTCAAGCGGATGCTCCTCCGGCACCGGAATGCCGTAGCTGGACTTGTCGAACGGACGGGTGACCTGAGGATAGATGTAATATGGATTTCCTCCGGAATTGGAAAGAAGACCTACGCCGGCGTTAACCATCTCGCGAACCAGCCTCTCCGGCTCGGAGGGGTCGAACTTCCACATATCTTCTTTGTCGCAACCGAAGCCGTAGGGGTATGGATGTGCATCGAAGACATTGAATCTGCTTGCTACGATGAAATCATCTTCCAGAGCCTTCTTCACTGCCCTGATAGCAGAGAGAAGAAGCCTTGAACGGTTCTCGAACGAACCTCCGTACCTGCCTTCGCGGGTATGGGAAGCAAGAAGTTCGCTGACCAGATATCTGTGGCAGGCCTTGATGTCGACACCGTCGAAGCCCGCTTCCCTGGCAAGCATGGCGCTGATTACATAACGCTCGACGAGGCTGTCCAGATACTCATCGGAAACAATCACCTCATTGCCTTTGTCCAAAAAAGGATCATGCTGCGGAACCAGAGGACGGGAAAGATGTCCTTCCGGCCTGCAATAGCGCCCGGAATGTGTAAGCTGGAGAATCTTGATTGGCTTGAAGCCATGTTTCTTCATTGAGAGTTCATCAACATCTCTGACGAAGTCCCTGAACTTGCTCACATTGGAAGCCGTGAGCATCATCTGAAGCTCATTCGCCCTTCCTTCGGGAACTATGGCATTCGCCTCGAACCAGATGAGGCCGAAACCGCCATCGGCATATTTGAGATACCTGTCACGCACAAGAGCAGATGGGGATCCGTCGGTATTGGAATCGCATCCTTCCATCGGAAGCACTGCAAATCTGTTGGCACTTGTCAGATGCCCGATTTTCACCGCTGTTCCGAGGATGTCGGTATTGTCATCGAATTGTAAACCCAGACCGAGCTCCGAAGTCTTCTTCCTTATATCCGCAAGCGTCTCAAAACTGAATCTCTCGTGTGCGCTCATTCCAAATACTCCTGATAGCCCGATTTTACTAGCTATTTTCTTTCAAGAAAAGAGGCCGACCGAGGTCAGCCTCAACAATAATTGATTTATGCAAACCTTAGAGTCAAAGACCCATGACCTCGCGTGTATAACCTGCAAGCCACTCCTCGATTCCGGTCTCGGGAACATCGAGAGCTCTGTATGTAGGCTCGACAACGGGATATCCACCGACCTCGTCCTGGCTGTTGATGATCTTACCTGTTCCGCTGTAGAACTCCTCAATCAGACGGCGGTCTACGGCATCGCGCTCTGCAGGTCTTGCGCCGGAGTACTTCAGGACATACTCGGGAACATCTGCTGCGGGAATCGGAGTATAACCATCGATCCAGATGGGCTTCTCATCAAGAACGGTGATAGGAATGGACGGATCTGTGATCTTTCCGGGTGTTACACCATCGACCTTGTATATGATGTTGTCCTCGAGATAGCCGCGTTCATCGTTCTCGGGATAGTTGGAACCGACCATTGCGACGACTTCCGTGGAAGGACCTTCCTTCTCATAGTTTCCGACGATGGAGACAACCGGTGTACCCGGCTTCTCTTCGAGGTCTTTCCACTCCTTGGGAATCCAGGAGAGTCTGATTGACCATGCGCCCGGATCATAGATCAGGTTGTTGAGTACTACACCGGAGGAGTTTCCCTTGAACCAGGGGTTTCTCTCATAGTTGTGGGCGTAGAAGTTGCCGATGATGGCAACATTGGTGCAGTCATCCATGACAAGAGTTCCCATCGAGTGGTTCATTGTCTGCTTGGAGTGGACCGACCAGGCAAGGCCTTCGGCAATGAAGTTGTAACTGAATGTGATGTTGCGTGATCCGAACTCGGGACCGTAGCCTCTCTTTCCGGAAACGGAAAGATTCTCGTCAACACCCCATGCAACCGAGCAGTGGTCTACGATGATGTTGTAGGCGTTTCCGTTTGCGCTTGTCGAGATTTCAGGCTCATAGCCTTCACCGATCTGGGCACCTGCATCTCCCATTCTGAAGAAAAGGTGCTGCATGATGATGTCATGGGTATCGAAGGTTATTCCTCCACGGATGATCGTGATTCCGGGACTCGGTGCTGTCTGACCGGCAATCGTGACATACGGATTCTTGACTTTGATCTGCTTCTTCTCGAGATCGATGACTCCACCGACTTCGAAGACGATGATTCTCGGACCCTCGGCTTCAAGGGCTTCTCTGAAAGATCCCTCTCCCTTGGCATTGAGATTGGTAACCTTGATGATTCTTCCACCGGCTCCTCCTACGGACTGGGCGCCCCATCCGTAGAACTCCATCGGCGGCTTGTGAACTTCATGAATCGCCTCTGCGAAAACGAAAGACGAAACGATAAGCAAAGCAAGTGCTATGGCGACAATCTTTTTCATTGTGCTCCTCCTGCCTTCAATTCTGAGGCACGGAAACACTGAGAACAATTGTCATTTTTAAACAAAAACTGCCAGTTTTAAACCAAATCAAAGATAAGATACGGTCTCTGACAGCGGTTTTCGGGAGAAGTGGTTCGCAAGCGGTCCGGCCCCCTCTGTGGCTTAGCCGAGGTCCATTACCATCAGAATCTCCTCGTTCTCCGGAAGTCCGAGTTCCCTGGCAAGTTCATCCGGATCCAGGCGGTTGAGCCAGCAGCTGTCCACCCCTTCATCGGCTGCAGCCAGAATCATGTGGGTGGCTACGATGGTGGCATCCTCTACTCCGGAAGTTCTCTTCTCCCCCGGATATGTGTAGACGTTGGTCTTGTCGAAGGCAACGACCAGAACCATGGGAGCACCATAGCGGCAAGGCGTTACCTTGTCGATCTTGGCAAGGGCTTCTTCCGACTTCAGGACATAGACACGCTGCTCCTGAAGGTTCTTTGCCGTCGGCGCAAGACGCCCGGCTTCCAGGATAGCCTGAAGCTTTCCTTCTTCTACCGGCTTATCCGAATATTTCTTGCATGAATAACGGTTCTTGATTACTTCCTTGAATTCCATATTGTTCCCCCTATCCGTCATTATATCACAGGCGCTTCTCACCTGAGTCCGTTGAGGTTCTCCTCTTTCTCGAAAAACGCCTTCTTCAGCATTTCATATTCATCTTCAGTGCATGCCTGCCTGCATCCAGGTTCGAATGATGCGGTAACTTCAAAGCATTCCTTCATGCTCTTGCAGGGAAAGTTTTCACACTCGGCCCAGGTTGCAATTCTCTTGCCGCTACAGCACTCCACCACCTTGTATCTGCACCAATTCTCCGCATTGCACCCCGTACATGAAATCTCTTCGTTTGAAACCACATGGTCCCGATAGCCGATTTTCATCCACAGTTCCGGGTGTGCCGTAGCTGAGAGGCAGTCTTCGCATAGGGATGCTTCACATATCTGGGACACACCGAGCAGTCATTTCCGCATGCTGCAATGATTCTTTCTTCCATCATTTTTGTTTCTCTTTCCATTTCAGCAAGACAGCTTCAAGTTTTCCAAAATCCAAACATCTGTCTGAAAGCTTCCTCGTAGCTTTACCAGAGGTGATTATACCATAGAGTCTGTTGGCTTTAGCTGTTATTTGAACCGCATGTTTCTGAATCCAATCGAGTTCTTTTCTGTTGTGTGGAATTGGTCAAAGAAGTAGTTAGGCTGCACAATGCAGCCTAATATGGTTCCCACTCACAGTAGGGTTCACTGCTTTTAAATAGTTCCCACTTACAGTAGGGTT
>JAGCUM010000008.1 GCA_017962865.1 Spirochaetales bacterium | reverse complement strand
TTTCCATACCAACGTGGATATCATGACCCACCTGGGAACCCACTGCGAGTGCCCGTACCATCAGTTCGAAGACGGTGCAAGCGTAGCTGATCTTCCTCTTACAGCGTTCATGGGAAGGGCTATCTACTATGAGTTCAAGGATCTGGAGCCCCTGAAGCACATCAGCGCTGCAGACCTGGACAAGGCTATCGGAAAAAGAGTCAGGCCCGGTGATGTGGTTATTCTGGATTCCTGCTATAAGCTTGCCCCGTTCACACCCAAGACCAACGGTCCCGAGGACAAGAGACTTCTGGTAAACGGAGAGACGGCACAGTGGATGGTCGACCACAAGGTCAAGTGCGTCGGTTTCGGCGACGGCGTCTCAATTGAGAACTGCAACGAGGACGTCAAGCCGTTCCATGACATCTGCATGGCTGAGAACATCACATTCCTCGAGGTCATCAAGAACCTCGACCAGCTCAAGACAGACACTTTCTTCGTGAGCTTTGCTCCGATGTACATCAAGGGATTGGATTCCTGCCCGGTGAGACTCTATGCCATCGAAGGCCTGAAGGAGTTCTTCTGATGTTTTCAACAAGAAACGGACTTGAATACAAGTATGATTTCACGGAAAGGAAATTCAGAATTGCATTCGAATTTCTTAAGAGGACGGATCTTGCGGATCTGCCGGAAGGTTGGATTGAACTCGAGGAAGGCGTGCGGGTGAGTGTGCAGAGATACACTTCATTCAAATGGGACGACAATAGGTTCGAGACTCATGAGAAATACTTCGATGTCCAGTATGTCATTGAAGGCATGGAATTCTGCGGAGTATGCAAGAGAGAGGAACTAGGTCCCGTAGCTGTAGCATATGACGAGGAAAATGACATCGAATTCTATGAAGAGCCTGCTTTTTATGGAAAGGTCTTCCTCAATGCAGGAGACTTCATTGTCCTTGCCCCTGAGGATGCCCACAAACCCAGATGTGCAGTAGACAAGCAGATTCCAATCAAAAAGATTGTCATCAAGGTTCCTGTATAATCGGAGGATCGGAAGAACAATGGTCAGAAAAGGTAGTGAAAGGAATATAGAAAAGGCCGAGCACAAGTTCGGTGCGGACGGGTATATTACGGTCAGGCATCTTATCAACACAGTTGAGGAACTCAACGGAAAGGGAAGGGTGTTTGCTCATACCACTGTCGCACCTCATTCTGGAATAGGTTATCACGTCCATGAAGGGGATACAGAGATTTATTATGTTCTCTCAGGAAAAGCAGAGTACAACGATAACGGCACAATCGTCCCGATTGAGGCCGGAGATGTGACAGTCACTCCCAGCGGAACAGAGCATGGAATCACCAATCCCAATGACGAGCCGCTGAATATTATCGCTCTGATTATTTACGGTTGAGGCCCGAAGTATTGCTTCATGCTGATGCTGCTGACCAGGCCCTCTGCCTCAGCCCTGACAGCACGCATCTCCCATGTAGTAGGAACTTCGTAGAAAGTACTCTCATCCAGAATTCCGTTGGCACGAGTTGAATCGAAATGTTCGAATACATAGGCGTTGAATTCGTTGAACAACGGTTCCTCAATGATGCCGAGCTCAAGCATTCTGCGCATTATGGAACCTTTTCCGAGGCCGAAAAGCCTTTTTCCGGTTGCAAGTTCGCTTCTTGCGATTCGTGTACGCTTATTTCCGAATAGGGATATGCACTGCTTCTGTGGCAGAAGCACTGCACGAGCAAAGCGGGCGGTTAACAAATCTGTTTCTCTCTGGTTACGTCCTTGAATCAGTGACAGGCCCACGCTTCGAATGAGAGCAAGTCTCATTTCGTCCTGGTGGCCGAACGTTCGGTAAAGGATGAATGGCATTCCGGTAGTTTTGTCATAGCCGGTTATATTCATACTTGCTTCACTGAAATCGGGAAGTGCAAACAAATGCCAGCCACGGTTTTCCAAGAGGGCACAAACACTGGCGATTGCACTCGTCCCGGCCCCATAAATCTCTCGGAATTCTTCAGCAAGAGCTTCTATTTCCTTGCTGTCATTCAGGGAATAAACCTTCGGTGCTTCTGCCTTCCAAAGAACGGGTATATCCAGAAGCGACTCCCAGTACCTGAATCTTTCCAGTTCCGAGCTGATATATGCTTCAAGATATTGCCTTCTTCTGTCAGCTATAAAAGGTTCTCTGAAGAAAGAAACATTTGCCTCAATAATTGAATTGCTCTTGAAAAAATCCACAGGAGTGAAAAGCTGGCCGGCGATTGCCTTGAGCGTATCTTCATTCGGAGTATACTTGTTGGTTTCATAATTGGATAAGGTTGCTTTTGTCGTCGGAAAACCTGCTTCAGTAAGTCGTTCAGATAGTTCCTGTAATGAAAGCCCATGGGCCATTCTTGCAATCCTTATACTTTCCCCGATCATCTTTGTCCTCTCAGTCAGATTATTATAAACAATACGTTATTGACAAGAATCAGACGTCTCACCGTTCTATATGCCCATTCTGTTCCAAATTTCAGATAACAAGAAGACTAGTAGAATCAAACAAAATTGACAAAAAAACCAATTTTGTTTAATTACGCCCATCCTACTCAGATACTGTTTTGGGAACAAAAACAGCTGCCTGCCTACGTCAATTGGCTTGTATATCAATTATATTATGGAAATTAAATGCGTTGTCAACGATTTATTATTTCTGAAATAAAGCGGGGTCAAATCAGTTTTTTTCTTTTTTGCTTGACGAATCAAAAAAATATGTTAAGGTATAAGAGTATTGAATCCGATTGCAGTTATCATTGCAACTAATTTCAATGCAGGTGAGTTCATAGGAAATGGAGAGTGCAACGGCACTTTGAATAAACGAATAACAAAAGGGGAAACCCAAAAAGGAGTCAAGAATGAAGAAAATTCTTTGTATCGTGCTTATGGCATTGACCGTTTTCGCAATCTTTGCAAACGGTGGAACAGAGGCAGCAGCCTCCGGAGAGAAGAAGGGAATCGCAGGAACAGTCGATAAGCCGCGTATTCTCAGGGCTGGAACATCCGCACCCGCTTCAACAGATCCCACAAACGGTCTGTATATCATGCATGCTTCTCTGAATGAGAAACTCATGGAACTGTCCGGCGGTACAATCGGTTATGAGTGCGTTTTCGGCGGAGCTCTCGGAAACAACACCCAGCTTCTTGCTCAGCTGAAGCAGGGAACCCTGGATCTCATGCCCACCGGCTTTGACCTTGCAACAAACCTCCCGAACTCCGAGAAGTTCTATGCAGTTGCAATGCCTTATGTATTCGACAACGATGCTCACATGGATGCCTTCCTGAAGAGCGATCTCTGGAAGCAGATGGTTGAGGAAATCAGAACAACTTCCGGTATTTATATCTCCGGTCTCGGATGCCACCAGACAGCAAGAAGCTTCAACACGGTCAAGCCGATTGTCCATCCCTCAGATCTCAAGAACCTCCGCATGAGAGTTCCCGAGTCAACAGTCCAGATGAAGCTGTGGCAGGCAACCGGAGCAGCTCCGATGGTCATCCCCGCATCCGAGCTCTACACATCACTGAGCAGCGGTCTTGTTGATGGTCAGGAGAATGACATCGTTGCATCCGCTTCCGCTCTCAAGCTCTATGAAGTCGCTCCGTACTTCACGGAAACCGACTACATCAAGCAGGCAATGCTCATGTACATGTCAGACAAGACATGGCAGGCAATGACAGAAGAAGAGCAGGGCTGGTGGAATGAGGCTCTCGCATACGCTTGCGAGAAGGGTTCAGCAGCATACGCATCAAAGTATGAAGCTGCCAAGGCAGAGATTCGTGAGCACGGCGGAACAATCGTTGAGTTCGATTTCGACGAGTGGAAGGCCTACTTCTCACAGCTCGTACATGAGCAGTTCGACGGTCAGTTCTTCCCTGCAGGTCTGTACGATCAGATTCAGGCTACTCCGTACTGATTCGATTCTGATTAACAGGTAGAGGTTGCCACAGCCGTGGCAACCTCTACTAACACTTTTTGAGGGTGATATGCTTCAGATACTTGAAAAGTTCAAGAAAGTTTACACGAAGGTAATCGTTGCCGTATGTGCGATTATCTGCATAGTGATCCTGCTTGTAGATGTTTTCCAGGTCCTTTCAAGGTACGTTATCAACGCAGGATTTGTCTTCGCTGAAGACGTTTCAGTTTTCGGAATGCTTTGGATGATGGCTCTCGGTATCAGTATCGGTACAATCAACCATGAGCATCTTCTGATCAACATAATCGATTCAATCGTTAGCGCTAAAGGAAAGAAAATAGTGATGTTCATCGTGGACATCGTTCTCATATTGGCAGGAATCATGATGGTGTGGGTCGGAATTCTCTCCGCCAACGCCAACAAGGGTTTCGTTCAGTCAATGCTCGGAATTGATGAATTCCATAGATATGTGCCTGTCATCGTGGGCGGTGCACTGACTGTATTTGCCGCAATCGAATGTGTCGTGGAACAGATTCTCAGATGGAAATCTGAAAACAAAGAGGTGACCGCATGAGTACAATTCTGGTTTGGAAACTTGTTGTTCTGTTCGGGGTTCTCTTTGTGACGATGTTCCTCAGATTCCCCTTCTTCCTGGCATGTTTTGCATCAGCAGCAGTATATGCCATTGTTTTCCCGGGTTCGATCCCGATGTTCGTCTTCGGACAGACATTTGTCCAGGGTCTGGGAAATTCGACCTATGCATCCATCATCTTCTACTTCCTTCTGGGTGCAATTCTCAATCATGGCGGACTCGGAGACAGAATCGTCAAATTCGGTAATGCCTGTATCGGTCACGTTAAGGGCTCGCTCAGCCATATAAACATCATCGCTTCAGTCCTGTTCGCCGGTGTTTCCGGTTCTGCCGCAGCAGATACCGCATCCATCGGAAACCTTATGATCCCGATGATGAAAAGACAGGGATATGATGCTCCTTACTCAGCTGCCGTTACTCAGATGAGTTCAATCATCGGACCGATTATTCCGCCTTCGACGACCTTTGTCTTCATTGCCAGCATGATGGACCTTTCAGTAAGAAAGCTATTCCTCTGCGGTCTTATTCCCGGACTTGCAATGGGTCTTTTGGAGCTTGTTTATTCCATATACATCTCCCACAAAAGAAACTACCCTTGCACCGAGAAGTTTGCAGGATTCAAGGTCATCTGGAAGGAATTCAAGATCAACTTCTGGGCAATTCTGCTTCCTGTTTTGATTCTGATTTGTCTTACCGTCGGAATCGGAACCGTTACCGAAATCGGTGCTGTATCCTGTGTACTTGCAGCTTTTATTTCAATGGTTATTTACAAGGAACTTGATTGGAAGGGCCTTTGGAACTGTATCAAAGCTACTGCAAGACAGGTTGCCGTTGTCTTCTCGATGCTTGCTGCCGCAACCGTTTTCATCTGGATCATCGGTTCGCTCAACTTCCAGAATTCACTTGCTGCCTGGATCGGAGGCCTCGGCCTTTCCCGTTTCACGGTCTTCATGCTCGCCATGCTGATTATCTTCATCCTCGGTATGGTTCTTGAAACATTGGTTATCACAATGATCTTCATCCCGGTTCTTGCAATTCCCTGTATTGCCGCCGGTGTTGATCCTTATGTATTTGCAGTATCAGCTGCAATGGTCTGTGCCATGGGACTGAATACGCCACCTGTCGGAACGCTGCTCTATCTGACGGCAAGTATAGCCGACACCTCGGCGATGAAGGTTGCAAAGGAAAGCATCCCGTTCATTATCTGCGTCATCATTGCCGTTGTCCTTCTTGGTCTCTTCCCGCAGATTTCACTGTGGTACCCGAGCCTGGTCTTGTGAGGAGGTATAGAGAATGAAAAAAGGTACACTTTGTCTGCTTGCAGACTTCGATGCGGAAAACTATATCCGCGACATCATGAGAAGGGGAGCTGTCGAAGGCGGTGTCGGTGTTGCAGCCGCAGGTCTTCCCAGACATATCTCCCTTGGAATGCCCTACGAGGTCAAGAATTGGGCCGAGTATGAGAAGTTCGCAGAGAAGCTTGCAACTACTCTCAAGCCGGTGACTGTGAAACTTAACGACATTGTTGCAGGCAAGATCAGCGATCAGTTCGGTTCCTACTTCCTCAAGTTCGAGGAAGGATTCGGTCTGGACGAACTCAGAAAGCAGGTGAGGGCAAGCCTCATCTCCGAACTGGGACTCGAAATCCCGGAGAAGGACGGAGTTACCGGACAGAAATCCATCACCTTGGGATTCGGAACTGCACCGTACGAGAACTACAAGGGATTTGTCGACAGCATCGACAGGTCTTTCATCGGAAAGGAGCTGACATTCAACGAGCTGGGAATCTTCTACTATGACCAGCCCACGATTGCAGCAAACAACTTCTTCTGCTGCAGAAGATTCAGACTTGGGAAATAAAAAAGGAGAAATCACCATGAAGACAATGAAATGTGATTACGACAGAGAGAAGCACATGTCCATCACCTATGAGGGTGGCGGACTCAAATACGAGTACATCGCCGATTTCGCAAAGAAGCTCCCGCCTCATGTGTTCTATGCAAGTGTTGCCGGTGGTTTCTGTGACAAGCACGACAACGTCTACCTCGAAGTCAGAGGCTGCCCGAATCCCGTCATCAAGCTCGATCCGGAAGGAAACTATGTAGGTGAGTTCGGAAGGGGCGTCATCACAATCTGCCACTTCGGAATCGCAACACCGGATGACACATACATGATGGCCGACATCCCGATGCATGTCGTACGTGAGTTCGATGACAAGGGCAACGTTCTCCTTGAGATGGGAAACAGGGGAAAGGGAAGCGATTCAGGCTTCAACGGACACTACTATGAAGAGCAGAGAAGACTCGGCAATCTTTATCCGCCCGAGCCGTATATGCGCATACCCGGACTGACAGCCCTCACCGAAGCAGAGAGAGCCACTGTCGTAAGATGCGCTGAGCCGTTCAACAGACCCACTGACGTAGCACTCGATTCCAAGGGTGATATCTATGTTGCAGACGGATACGGCAACGTTGCAGTCCACAGATTCTCCAGGGATGGAAAGCTGATCAAGACCTGGGGCGGAAGGGGAGACGAGCCCGGCAAGTTCCTCATGGTCCATGCAGTCACAGTCGATGCCAAAGATCAGATCTGGGTATGCGACAGAGACCAGAACGCAGTTCATGTCTTCGATAACGAAGGCAATGTGCTTGCATACTGCAAGGGCAATCTCGGACAGCCTTCCGGCATTGTCGCCGACAAGGATTACATCTACTGCGTCGGTCGCGGCGGTTACCTCACTGTCTTCAACCCCGAATTCGAGGTTGTCGCACAGATCGGTTACTTCAACAGCGAACTGAGAGCCCACGGCAGTGCAGTCAACAGCAAGGGAGACCTCTTCCTGTTCCCGACAACCGCTACAGAAGATCATCAGTGCATCTGCCTGAAGAGAATCAAATCACAGACCATCGCTTCAGGGCGGGTGTTTATCGCGCCCTGCTTTTGAGAATGGAGGATATGGGTCGTGAAGTTGTCTGAACTGGTTGGTGTCTAGCCTGAAGACAGACAACT
>JAGCUM010000007.1 GCA_017962865.1 Spirochaetales bacterium | reverse complement strand
CCGCTGCAAACCCTCCGCAGGAGGCTTTGCCTGACGCTCCGTTTCAAGTCCAGTACTTAAGCCCGAACAACAAAAAAGGCCCAACCTTTCGATTGAGCCTTTTCCGTTGCGGCCAACTGGACTTGAACCAGCACAAGATTTCTCCCACTAGCACCTCAAGCTAGCGTGTCTACCAAATTCCACCATAGCCGCGTTTTGTGTGCAGAAAGTAACTTACACGTTATGGGGAATTTAGTCAATACACTTGTACTCAGGCTTTTTTCTTCGTTGCCAGAGTCTTGATTCCGAAGCTGATTCCGTAGACCATCAGTCCGCCGATGAAATAGTAGATGAGGTATGCAATCAGGAAAAGCGGGTAGGGCTTCGGCTCCTTGAACAGGATGCTCAGGATCGGGTACTTGAAGGTCGAGTTCGGAGCGATGTAGAACAGGTTCACAGCTGTTCCGGGAACGCTCTTGATGAGGATGATGTTCAGAATCACTGCAATTGCAGCGGTGATGACCCACAGGATGTAGCTGTAGATGAAGGTCCTGAAGCCTTCCTTCGTGAGAAGACCATAGGCGATCATGGCGTAAACGCCGCTGCAGACCATCAGTGAGTGCCAGAGAATCGACTGGACCGAGATGGCGATGTAAGCGGTGTTGATTGCTGCAGCAGGCTTTACGAAATAGAAGAAGGCGGAGGTGAAGCTATGGAAAGAGATGTAACCGACGAATGACTGCTTGAGCTTGCCGTCTTTCATGAAGTAAATGAAGGGGAGCAGGTACATCGGGATTGAACAGATCTGGAAGGAGATCAGGGTAAGATCAACACCTTCGTTCACACGGATCCTGAAGATGATCTTGAAGGCTTCAAGTATGATGAAGACAAATCCGAGGATTGTCATCGCCTTGTCTCTGCTCTTGCTATTGCCTTTTGCCTTGATGCCGAGAACGATTCCGGCTGCAAGGAAGACGAGCATCGTTCCGATTGCAGCGATATGGACGGGTCCATAATAAGCAAGGGTTGTTTTCCACATAATTCTCTCCTTGAGAAATGAGTATACTCTTGTTTTGGACAATATTTACAGATATGTCAAGATAAATCTTCATAAACTGCCCCGAAGTCCCGGATTCGTTTGTCTTGACAAGTATGTGGATGCCTCTAAAAATTAGTTATGATCCCTTGTTCAGGAGATAAACATGAAAAAAAGTATTGTCATCTGTGAGTACATCTCAACCGGAATCAACTATATCGATGTTGCCCGCGCCCGCGGCTATGAGCATGTTCTTGTTGAAGGTAACTATGTGGGAACAGAGGATGAGATTGCTCCGTTCAGATCCGCAAGGGAGACAATCAACAGAAGGCTTGCAGGGAGCGTGAAGATAATCAAGGAGAATCCGGATTATCAGGAGATCCTCAGACAGGTCAGGGAAGTGGACCCTGAGGTCGTCGTCGCTGGAAGCGAGTTCGGTGTTGCCCTGGCAGCCAGGCTGGCAGCAGATCTGAATCTGCCGGGAAATCCGGTATCAAGCATCCCCGCAATGACTGAAAAGGATTCCATGCACGAGGCCCTCAGGAAGTTCGGAATCCGCTATATCCGGGGCAAGGTCGTTACCGGAGAACAGGATGCAGTCGAGTACTACAAAACTCTCGGAACCGAGGATGTCGTCGTAAAGCGAGTCCGCGGAGCAGGAACCCAGGGAGTTTATCTCTGCCACGGTTATGACGAGATGCTAGCTGCAGTGCGCAAGAGCTTCTCTCATCCGATTAAGAACGGGGAGGAGCCTGTTGCCATACTGATGCAGGAAAGGATCATCGGAACCGAATACATCGTGAATACCGTTTCCTGCAAGGGAAGGCATCGTGTTGTCAGTGTATGGAAATATGACAAGGTGAAGATGCCCAACGGGGCAAACGCATACAACTATTCGATAACGGTCCCGAGGCTTGAGGTAGGGCATTCAAGGCTGATCCGCTACGCTTGTCAGGTTGCGCAGGCCATCGGAATCCAATATGGTCCCGTTCACGGCGAATACATGGTTGACGAGAAGGGGCCTGTGCTCATCGAGGTCAACTGCCGTCCCATGGGCGGCGGACTTCCCCGCAAGTACGTCGAAGGGATATTCGGACACCATGAGACGGATGTCGCGCTGGACTGCTATCTGAATCCGAGGAAATTCGAGAAGGGTTTCTACACTCCGTATCGCATCAAGAAGATCGGCCTCATGAAATTCTTCATCGTGCATAACGATACTGAGGTCAACTCAGCTCCGATTCTGCAGATAGCGACCCACATGAAGAGCTACTTCTGCTCATCGTTCGATGCCATCGGAAGGACGACGACCCTCCCGCAGACAAAGGACCTGGAAACTGCAGGAGGTTCGGTTTATCTGCTTCACGAAAACGAACAACTGGTCCGTGACGAGTGTGAACTTCTGCATCTTCTGGAGACCAGGTATTCCGGAATCCTCTTCCAGTCGAGCCGTCCGCAGGAGGCATCGAAGTGCCTTGAATCGGACATCAGTGCCGTGATGGAGGTCGCAGGCTGCGGGGGTGCAACCCTTGGGTTCAGCGACACGGTCAAAGAGGTGAAGGGTGCCAAGGTCGTCGACTCGCAGAGCCTTTCCAAGAGCTATGACAGTTATGAGTACGGCATTCTGGATCTTACCCAGGACATGACCTTCGCGGATCTCGAGAGCGTCATCCAGCAGATACTGGTATTTGCCTCCAAGGTCCGTCCGGGAGGACAGATACTTGTTCCGGAAAGCACTTACTCGCATCTTCCGTACGGAATTGAAGGAATGGAAATACTTCTGAAGGTTGCAGGTCTCAGAATCGAGATGCCGCTGCACGATATGGTATCGGTCCTGGTGGCCTCAGTGGAGAAATCCTGATGAAAAACGGCTTTTCTAGAACGGACCTGATTCTCAGGAAAAAGCTCAGGCAGTACCTTTTGCCCACACTGGCATCCTATGCCGCTCTGTCGCTCAATGAGTTTCTGGACAGCATGCTGGTGTCCAACATGCTGGGCAGCAAGGCCATGGCGATCGTCAATCTGGGAATGCCTCTCATGCTTATTGTTGCCGCAGCATACTCACTGCTGGGAAGCGGAGCCGCAACCGTGTATGCGGTTTTCCTCGGAAAGAGGGACCGTGACGGCGCAGGAAGAAGCCTGACGGTCTCGATGATCATGGCTCTGGCCGTTGGAGTACTGATTCTTGTAGGCGGACTGCTGTTCTTCAAACCGCTGTCCGCTCTTCTGTGCAGGGATGCGGAGCTGACAGGTCAGTTTTCCGATTATCTTCGCGTCCTGCTGTTCTCGACACCGTTTCTGACGGCTATCCTGACCTTCACCACGTTACTGCCGTCTGCCGGCTATCCCGGATACAGCATGGTTGTCAACGTTGTCGCCAATGTCGTGAATATCTTCATGGACTATGTCTACATCCATATCTTCAAGATGGGCGTGGAAGGGGCCGCATGGGCGACCTTGACCGGCTATCTGGTAGGTTTGGCCCTCATTATGGTCCTGATTCTGGGCAAGAAGATCCGTGTCTATGTCTCTTTCAAGATAAAGGCATCGTTCTCCCTGCTCAAGGATGTGCTGGTCCAGGGCGGTCCGGAGGCCATGACCCAGATAGGATTCTCCCTGCAGTTTGCCTTCTGCAACGCCTTGGCTTCGACCCTCGCGGGTACAGCCGGTATCGTGGCACTGTCGCTCTGTATTCAGGCAAACT
>JAGCUM010000088.1 GCA_017962865.1 Spirochaetales bacterium | reverse complement strand
GCGAGCTTTCGTCCCAGCATCACATCACCCTCGACGGCTATGTGCTGCCGGCATCCCCCTATGAACTCAGAAAGCAGGGTGTTCACACCGAAGAGGCGCTTCTGCACGGTTTCAACCTGGAGGAGAGCGGCCCGTTCATCCTCTTCGGCAAGGCGAACCTGAAGAACTACGAGTCCAAGATCCGTACCTACTTCAGGGATGTGGCAGACGATGTGCTTGCGCGCTATCCGGCAAGCACCAATGCCGAAGCCGACAAATACTGGGCCGAGGTCTACGGAGCTGTGTTCTTCAACTATCCGCACTACTGTCTCAACCGCCTGGCGGTAGAAGAGGGGATTCCGACCTACGAGTACCTTTTCTCCAAGGACAACAGGAGCCTCGGAAGCTGGCACAGCGGAGAACTCATCTATGCCTTCGGCAGAATTCCGGAGAAATCCAAGCTCTACAGCGAAGCCGACCGCAGTCTGAGCAGTCTGATGAACAGCTACTGGGTCAATTTCGCAAAGACGGGCAATCCCAACGGCGAAGGTCTCCCCGTGTTCGAGCAGAACACTTCCTCCGTGAGACTTATGGAGTTCGGAGACAACATAGGAATGATAGACGAACCCTATCTGGGGTTCTATGAGATCATGGACAGGTGGCAGGGCTTTACGCTCTGAGGCCTGTCACTCCTTCGGTTCGGTAATCTCAGCAAGCAGTTGGGCAGCCTCGGCGACTTCTTCCGAAGTGATGGTTCCGAGCGCTCCGTAGCGGGCCCTGATGTAGATTTCCCTCAGCTTTTCCTCTGCCTCGGTTCCGGCTTCCAAATTCTCAGGATTCGGTTCCGCTTCTTCTTCGGCAGTGTTTTCCCTGGAGCGGTCCAGAAGTTCCTCCGATGTGGTTCCCCTGTTTATCTGGATACCGTTCTTTCTCAGATAGGCGATGTACTGCCTGTAGATCATGCGGATCTTCATGATGTTGTCCAGATCGGCTTTCTCTTCAGGTGAAATCTGTTTGACTTCTTCCTCTGTCGCGGACTTTCTCTTCTTCAGATATCTGCAGAGGAAGAATCCTGCAGCACCGAGAACTATGATACCGATGGCCACATACTCCCAACGGAAGCCTCTGTCTTTCTCCTTGACTATTTCATCCAGCGGTTTGTCATCCTTCATGGTTTCTTCGTCGTAGACCTGCTGGCCGTTGGGACTGGTCAGGGGCGTATAGCCGATGGCATAGTCGTTCTGGAAACGAATCCTTTCCGATCTCAGTTCAGGGGCATGGGGGCCAAGGGTAGGAGTTATCAGAGAGAAGAGGAAGGAGAGAATCAGATAGAGAAGGATGAGTGCTGCGGCTGCGAAGCTGAAGGCAGCAAGGATGCGTCCTGCATTCTTTGCACGCCACTTCGCATCGGGCTCGCCTGATCTCATCTCCGTCATTACGAACATTCCAATGAGAGCGAATGCTACCGTGAATCCAAGTACACCGGAGAGATTCATGGTCTGCTTGACTTCCGGTACCATGGCGATATAGATCAGAAGGTAGATAAGGGAGATGAAGACGGATGCGGCAAGAAGGCCGATGTAGATTTTCCTGAACTTCCAGTATTCCTTTTCGAATTTTCCGATGGTCATGAAGACCGTGAAGTAGAGCAGGACGGCTGCGAGGGCGATGAACAGAACCCAGGCAATTCCCAGTGCACTGAAAAACAACGTCACAACGAGGGCCGCAAGCGGAACAAGAGAGACCGCAAGACGGACGGCCCAGCTCTTTGCTTTGGCGCTCAGCAGACTGACAATGGTACAGATTGCCGTGAAGAAAGCGAATAATCCGCTTGAATTGCCCAAGAAGGGCATCGTGCTGAGGATTACGAAAATGAAACACATGAAGCAGATTACTCTCAGGCTGGCCGGTGCCTTCATGCTCTTTCCTCCTTTCTGTCTGCAGTTATGACGCAGACCTCATGGTCTGAAACGCTTCTGAGTCTGTCCAGACTGTGTTTGCCGTCGTTGTCCAGACGGGGTGTCACCAGAATATAGCTTCTGTTGCTGCGGTTTCCGGCGATGCACTTGTCTATCAGGTTCTCGAAGCTATTGTAGCAGACCGCTCCCGAAATTCCTATTGTTCTTAGTATGGCTCCCAGGTGGGCCCGCCCGAATCCCTGCTGGAACTCGCGCAGGTCTCCGTTGGAAATGAAGGCGTAGGGGATCTTCATCTCCTCGAGCTTCTCGCATACGGTTCTTGTCAGTTCAAAGAGTTTCTCCATGTCCGCCATGGAGGCCTCGTTCCGTTCCAGATTCACGGCAATGGCCACATCGGTGTCCAGCGTGAAATCGTTCTGCTTGACCATCAGCTTTCCGGTCTTTGCGCTCTGGATCCAGGAGATCTTCTTCATGGGTTCGTAGCCCGTGTAATCCCTGTAGCCCACAAGAAGGCTGGGGTCTTCCATGATGAAGCGGCGGACCGAGATATCCCCGAGAAAGCCTCCGAGCACATTCACCGGCGGATCCGATTCCGCCATGGGTGCAGTACAGATGATGGTTTTGTTGCCTTCCGTGGATGAGACCGACACGTTCAGGCCCAGCAGGTCGCCTGCTTCAAGATAGCATCTGCCCATGCGGTAGATTCCCCTCTTCTGCAGGGCTATGCGGAATCGGCCTCTGGCGGTCTTGCCTCCGGGAAGGAAATAGCTGTGGTCCACGCTGATGCCCGTGAAGCTGCGGGTGACGTGCTTTTCGGTCCATTTGCTGTCTTCCAGGATGCTGATTCCGCCTTCGAAGGAGAATGAGACGCCGAGGTAGAAGATGGGAAAGCGGCCGGTGTTGGTCACGGTGTAGCTGACTGTGATCTGTTCGCCGGGTTCGGCCATGAGCATGTCCAGGTCATAGCTGATGACGACGTGCTTGAGGGGTTTCTTGAGGCTTAGGATCTCCAATATGATGGCGGCGGCCAGCAGACCGATGAAGACGAATCCAAGCATCAGTTCTGCTCCAGGGGCACCTCTATGTCTTCAAGCATGTTACGTACGAAGCCCATGTTTCCCAGATGGCTCCTGCCCGAGAGCATGATTCTGTGAGGCAGGACTGCCATGGCTTCCTTCTTGACGTCCTCGGGGATGACGAAGTCTCTTCCGTTGAGGGCAGCGTTGATCTGGCTGGCCTTGTAGAGGGCGAGCGAGCCGCGGGTGGATACTCCGTTTACAAGAAGGCTGCTGCTTCGCGTGTATTCGATTATCTGCATGATGTAGGCGGCAATCTCATTGCTGACGTTCACCTGGCTGTAGGCCTTGCGCATCTGAAGGATCTCGTCGGTTGTGACTACCTGCTCGAGCTCATCGATGATTTTCACCGTTTCCTTGCGTCTGAGGATTCCGATTTCCTGATCGCGTGTCATGTATCCGAGTGACAGTTTCATGAAGAACCTGTCCAGCTGGGCTTCCGGAAGAGGGAAGGTACCGTAGGATTCGACCGGGTTCTGGGTTGCCATGACCATGTAGGGCTCTTCCAGGCGGTATGTGGTTCCGTCTATGGAAAGCTGCTTCTCCTCCATGACCTCCAGCAGGGCGCTCTGGCTTCTGGGGACGGCTCTGTTGATCTCATCCGCAAGAACTATGTTTGCAAAGAGCGGTCCTTTGCGGAACTCGAACTCTCCCTTCTTCTGGTTGTAGAAATTGATGCCCGTAAGGTCGCTGGGCATGAGGTCAGGTGTGAACTGGATTCTCTTGAAATCCCCTCCGATGCTCTTCGAGAAGGCACGCAGGAGCATGGTCTTTCCTGTTCCCGGCAAGTCCTCGAGCAATACATGGCCTGAAGCGATCAGGCAGATTATTATCTGCTGTGTCACATCCTCCTTGCCCACGATTACCTTGGAGCAGTTGGAGATGAGTCTGTCCTTACAGTCGGTGAAAAGCTTTGTATCCATAGGTTTCTCCATTATTCGATCGGTGCGGCCAATGCTGCCTTGACTCTGGTAAAACCTGCATCGGAGACCAGTACGAACGGCTCCAGGGTATTCCAGACCGCTTCCCCGCAGGATTCAATACCGGCGATGGTCATTATGGCGGTAGATCCCAGACAGCCGTCATAGTTGTCTACGTAGAATGTAGACCAGGCGACGTACGAATTTGCCAACTCATTGACTACGTAAAGTGCATACAGGTAGTTGTCATCATCCACATAGACGTCACTGAACCAGAACATCTCGACATTATTGTCATAGAAATAAACCTGGACGTCCTCGCCGTAATCGAATCCGTTGGGGGTGAGGGCAACGTAGTAGTCTCCGTTATTGTCCAGGAATACTCCGTAATAGTAGAATTTCGCATCCAGGATTCCGTTTTCATTCATGTAGTTGATGAAATCGGTGACATTGGTATCCTTGACCTCCTTGAGGTCCATTCCGAGGTTCAGGGCCTCGGCAAAAAGCACGGTCATAGCAAGAACGGCCACTAAGAGCAGTGAAACAACAACTTTCATATTTTCTCCTCTATGCTATATTATTGTCGATAAGCCCTGATTGCAAGGTTCGTTTTAACGGAGGAGTATGGGAATGAGAAAACCCATTGCATTATTGTTGATTCCTTTCTTCCTGGCGGTTTGCCTTCTCGTTTCCTGCAGGGCGGATATGTTCCCCGAAGATGTCACAGAGCCGTTTGCAGGCTCATCCGAGGTTGTAGGGGTCCCGTCCTCCAAGACCAAGGTCATCATCCTTTCCGGTCAGTCCAACGCCGCAGGGATCTCCTTCGTAGACACGCTTTCACAGGCCGATACCTCTAAGTATGCTTCGGGTTTCGAAGATATCTTGATCAGTGTTACGAATGCAGTCTCGGGGCACAACTCCGACGGCTTTGTCAAAACGACGACGGGCTGGGGCGATAATACCGAAGGTCTTCTGTTCGGGCCTGAAGTCGGGCTGGCGGAGCAGCTGAGCACATCATTCCCCGGAGAGAAGATCTACATCATAAAGTATTCGTGGAGCGGTGCAGGGCTTGAGGACAAGTTCCTGCCGGGCAAAACGGGGTACAATGATCTCTGCAAGGCAGTTGACGACGGGCTGGAATACCTGAAAAGCCGGGACCTGGATCCCGAGGTAGTGGCATTCTGTTGGATGCAGGGAGAAACCGATGCCTGCTGGGGCGGTGCAACACAGCACTACGGATCAAACCAGCGCAAGATGGTCACTACTCTGCGCGAGCGTTATGGGGAGTTCTTCTTTCTGGATGCCGGGATTTCCGATTCCTGGAACTACTACACCCGGGTGAACAACGAGAAAAAGAGCATGGATTGTTCGCTCGGACGGTGCGTCTTCATCAATTCAAACTATCACGAGCTTAGGGTATCCGCTTCGGACATTGCCCATTACGATGCCCCGTCCATGTTGAAACTGGGGCATCTTTTCGGACAGCAGGTCGCCCTGCACATTGCAACGGATTACTGATAGTTCTTCAGAAGGGAGTAGAAAACCTCGGGGTAGTGGCAGCTGATGCCGTACATCACGTTGTCTAACTTTTCCTGGTCAAGGGCAAACAGAAGAACGGAGGCGAACAGCTGCGCATTGTATGGAAGTCCTTCCACGATGCTGCAGGCATTCTTCAGTTTTGCATCATCATAGGAAATGCCGCTCTCATCCAGAATCTGCTTCAGACCCTTTGTTTCCTCATCGCCGCCATAGAAGCCGTCCGTAGTTGTCCAGGTGCTGAGCAGGGAAACTGCAGCCATCGGATCCATCTCACCGGTCTCCGGATCCGTTATCTTTTCCTGCGCATAGGCAGTCAGGGCACCGAGTCCGGTTCTCCTGTTCTTCATCAGGACCTCTGCAATATAGGACAGTCTTTCCTGGACGCTGGAGCAGAACCTT
>JAGCUM010000087.1 GCA_017962865.1 Spirochaetales bacterium | reverse complement strand
GTAGGATATGATCATCGGGACAAGACAGACTGCGATGGGCGGTCGTCTTCTTCCCCATTTTGTCGAAAGGGTGTCGGTGATGTGTGCGAACGGGATATCTATGATTCCGTCGAAAGCCTTACCGATTGCATAGAGAATTGGGAAGATGGCAGGGAGAATGAAGCATGTTCCGCTCATTATCGCCTGGAAGGTGTTGCCGCTTCCGAGGGCGGCGGGATTGATGGCATCGGTGTAGTAGGCACCCATGAGTACCATCAGGAAGTTCGGTCCGAAACCGGACAGCGAGAAAAGCAGTTCCTTTCCTCTTGAATCCAAAGACTTCACCATAAGTCTACTCCTTAAATATAGGAATGATTATAGTGATACCAATTGTTATGTTCAACTTGATTTTAAAAAAAAGACACCCCGTTTCCGAGGTGTCCGTCAACTTCAGCAAGCTGAAATGATCTTACAGATGGTAGACCATACCGAGAACAAACGAATCGCTGAAAAGGTTGACTTTTGCATCATCGCTGCCAGAAATCTTGAATCTTACTCCGAGGCCGGCCCTGAAATATGTTGTCCAGTCGATATCCTTCCAATCATAGGAAATGCCGAATGTTCCTCTGACTGATATTGCCATTGCTTTGTAATCACCTGCCCAAAAATCGAGACCAACTTGTGCACCGGCATTCATGTTGAATTCTTCGGAGCCAATCTCGAATGATCCGACCTTCAATTCCATTCCTCCCACAACATCTCCATAGAGCTGTTTTCCGAGAGAGAAAACATCCAGGCCGGCGGTCAGATAGAGGTTCCAGTCTTTCTCCCCTCTGAAACCGAACGTGACTCCCATAGGATATCCGACTTCGCCACCGACGTAGGTGGCTTTCTCTGCTGCAACCGGTACGAGAACCAGTGCTACGAGTGCCAAAACAATAAGAACTTTCTTCATTTGAATTCTCCTGTTTTCCCAATTGGGTCGAAAGTATTAATACTGCTCAAATCTTAGCACGATTGGTAACACCTGCAAAGTATGCAAAGAATTCTTTTTTGTGTATTATGGCAGGCCGAGGAGTTTTCCTATGCAGAATGATTCCAGCAGACAACTGACCCCGAGAGGCCTTCTTACCGGTTTGCTCGGTCTGGTCATCATCACTGTCAGCTCAATGTATGTCGCCCTCAGAATGGGCGCTCTTCCTTGGCCGACCATCTTTGTCACGGTCCTGGCCATGTCTGTTCTCGGCAAGGCAAAGGGCAGTACCCTTCAGGAAATCAATGTCACCCACACGATGATGAGTTCCGGCGCAATGGTAGCCGGAGGCATCGCGTTCACCATCCCCGGACTCTGGATCATCAATCCCGATGCCGAAGTACCGTTCCTTCCAATCGTGGTCATGGCGGTATGCGGTGCAATACTGGGAACCCTCCTGTCGGCACTGTACAGAAGAAACCTCATCGAGGAGCAGAAACTGTACTACCCGATCGGAAATGCCGCCTACAACACCTTGGTGACCGGTCTTCACAAGGGAAAGGATTCCGCCAAGCTTTACATTTCCATGGCATCCAGCGCCGTGTTTACCTTCATCCGTGATTTCTTCGGATGGATTCCTTCCGTGGCTGTGGTCTTCGGCGGAAATGCGTACGTCGCTCCCATCATGCTCTATGTCAGCCCGATGGTCATCGCCATCGGTGCCATGATAGGTAAGGTCTTTACAATTCTGTGGCTGGGCGGAGCGATTCTGGGACATCTGATCATCACCCCCGTCGGAATCAGCCTCGGCTGGCTTTCCGACCTTGCAGCCGCCGATATCTTCAGACAGAACCTGGGACTCGGACTGCTGATAGGAACCGGTCTCGGTATCTTCGTGAAGGCTGTCATAGGTATCATCGGCAAGAGGAGGAAGAATCAGGAGAAGAGCAGATACTCCAAGCAGTCCGTGATTCTGGTTACTCTTGTCCTGTGCTTTGCCGCAGCTACCATGGCAATTCTGACGGACATGAATATCCTTCAGACGATTCTCGCAGTTGCCGGGGTGTGCCTTGCATGTCTTCTCAGCGGAATGATAACCGGAATGAGCGGAGTGAATCCGATGGAGGTCTTCGGCATCCTGGTTCTTCTTCTGATTCAGGTAATCTGGCATCCGAGCCTTCTGATTCTCTTCCTCACCGCAGGGCTTGTGTCCGTAGCCTGCGGACTGACCGGTGATGTAATGAACGATCTCAAGAGCGGATACATGCTCAAGACAGACCCGAAGCAGCAGCTTGCTGCAGAGGGAATCGGAGGTGTCCTCGGAGCAGTGATATCCGTTGTCGTACTGTTCATCCTGAAGAAGAGCTTCGGAGGATTCGGAACGGTCGAGCTTCCTGCTCCCCAGGCCAGCGCGGTTGCATCGATGGCAAGCGGCCTCGGTTCTTCGCCGGTGTTCTTCATCGGTGTTGCCCTGGGTCTGATTCTGTTCCTTCGCAACATACCCGCATCGGCAATCGGACTTGGCATCTACCTGCCTTCAATGCTCTCGATTGTGGTAGGATTGGGCTTCATCATTTCGGAAGTCATCAGACGCCTTATGAAGCTCGATGACAGGACAACAAGCCTGATTTCTTCAGGTTTGCTCGGCGGTGAGGGCATCGCCGGCGTCGTCGTTGCCATCATCAGCATGTTCAGCTGACGCTGTTTCGGAGATCGGAAATGGATCAGAATCAGGCCTTTTCAGTCTACGCCAAAACTACTTCTCAGCTTACAGAACTCCTGGGGCTTGAAAAACAGTTCCAGGGCAAGCAGATCTACCAGTGGATTGTCCGAGGTGCCGGCTGTTTCGATGAGATGACAAACCTTTCCAAGGCTCTGAGACAGGATCTTTCTGAGAAGTTTCCGCGGCTCTGCTCAAGCGAAGTAGTCACTTCACAGACTGATGAGGAGAACAACATAAAGCTGGCTCTGAAGCTGCATGACGGCAACATTGTCGAGTGTGTGCTGTTGGCGGACAGAGAAGGGGAGCTGACTGCTTGTCTTTCCAGTCAGGTAGGCTGTGCCATGGGCTGCAGGTTCTGCAGGACCGGCACCTTACGTCTGAAGAGGAACCTTGCGGATTTTGAAATTGTCGAGCAGTTCATACATCTGCAGAAGGCCGCTTTCGACAAGATAAGCCATGTCGTGTTCATGGGAATGGGTGAGCCTTTGGCCAATCTGGACAACGTGCTGAGCGCCATAAGCTTCCTGCATGACCCCGAAGGACTGAATCTGAGCCACAGGAGAATCACAATATCTACCTGCGGCCTTGTTCCCGGAATCAACGAACTTGCAAAACGCCGCGTTCCGGTCAAGCTTGCCGTCTCACTTGTCACTGCCGATGACCAGAAGCGTTCCTCTCTGATGCCTGTCAACAGATCCTTTCCGCTCAAGAGCCTCAGGGAGGCCCTTGTACGCTTCCAGAAGGTCAGCGGAAGGCGGTTTACCTTCGAATACTGCATGATCCATGATATGAATACCTCGGCAGAGGATGCTGATAAGCTGCGCAGCTTCTGCAGGAATCTGGAGGTAATAGTGAACCTGATTCCCTTCAATCCATGTCCGGAGCTGCCGTTCGAGACTCCTACCGATGCAGAGATCAGGCATTTCACTTCAATGCTCAAGGAGAGGGGAGTCGATTATACGATAAGAATCAGCAGGGGCCGCTCCATCAAGGGTGCCTGCGGTCAGCTTGCAGGAAAGCTGGAGGAAAACGTCTGAGTTTCTTTAAAGCTGTGTGACGGCAATTACGCTCACGAAATCCATATCCCTGAAGAACGATCCCTCGAAACCTGTATCGAAGTTCATAATCTTTACCGTTCCGTCCTCGTTCTCCTCAGAGCTCCAGTAATAGGTGTAGTCCAGTTCGACAAGCTCGCTTTCGAGCAACTGGGTGTAGATGCTGATGAGTTCTGCAATTGTAGGAAGCCTGTAAGATGCTTCGTCCGATGACAGTTCTGCACAGTACTCCAGTGCGCTGTCATAGGATTCTGCTTCGTACATGGGCTGCGAAATCTCCAGATAGCGTCCTTCACATTCGAAAACGGGGTTTCCGTAAGGCCCGGCTTCTCCTATCTGCCATGCCAAAGTCTCCTGGCTTTGGGGTTCTTCGGCAGGTTCAACCGGAATCTCCTGCTGCTCTTCTGCTTCGGCAGGTTCCTCTTCCGGCAGCTGCGGCTGAAGTTCTTCTTCCTCTGGCTGTAGTGCGATTACTTCCACGGGCTCATGCATTACCTCGACGGTTTTACAGGAGACGAAGGCAAACAGAAGTATAAGGGACAAGGTCAGTAGAATGGTTTTCGCTTTCATACCCTGATTATACCATGGCTTTGAGAACGGCGTCGACTTCATTGAGAACCTGTTCCAGGGACGGGTCCTTTGTCACCGAGACCTTGAGGCATCTTTC
>JAGCUM010000002.1 GCA_017962865.1 Spirochaetales bacterium | reverse complement strand
GCTCCGAACTCGACCTTCAAGTACCCGATCCTGAGCATCCTGTTCAAGGAGCCGAAGCCCTACCCGCTTTTCCTGATTGCATACCTCATCTACTATTTCATCGGCGGACTGATGGTCTATGGAATCAGCTTCGGAATCAAGACTCTGGCAACGAGGAAAAAAGCCTGAGTACAAGTGGATTGACTAAATTCCCCATAACGTGGAAGTTACTTTCTGCACACAAAACGCGGCGATGGTGGAATTTGGTAGACACGCTAGCTTGAGGTGCTAGTGGGAGAAATCTTGTGCTGGTTCAAGTCCAGTTGGCCGCAGCAAACGGAACCCGACCCTTAGTGGTCGGGTTTTTCGTTTGATGGGATGTTCTGGACTTGAAACGGAGCGTCAGGCAAAGCCTCCTGCGGAGGGTTTGCAGCGGAGGCGGCCTGAGTCGGACTACCGGGAGGCGAAGGCAAGGTCCAGTTGGCCGCAAGGTCAACCAAGCCGAGCCCAAGGGTTCCCACATTTTCTTGGTCTTTTTGATAAAATGGTGGGGTTTTTACACATAAATGTCGATATAAGGCAAAACTGGTGTAAGGCTTCTGCAGAGTTGGGTTCAGTTCTGTTAAAATTCGGGTATAAAAAACCCATAGGAGCGACCTTCCTTTTGAGCGCCTGAGGGCAAGGTCCAGTTGGCCGCGCATCCAGCACAGCTAGCACATCCAGCTGCACCATCCCAAAAAAGTGAACCACTTCACTTGCAATAAAAGCAAAGGGAGTTACAATGGAAAATCAGAGCATCAGAAGAGAAAAAACAAAGCCTCTCTTCTTCTCTGCACGGTCTCGGGAAATGATTATTGAAAGGATCCGTTCCGGGGAATTCAAAACGCATAGAGAGGTGATGGAAACATTCGGCGTTGGATACAGTACAGTTACTTACTGGAAGAAGAAGGCTGGTTTCAAGTTTCCTGGACGTTGGCGTGAAATTGAAGATGTTCTACCAAACGAAAAGGCGGAAGAGATGAAACAGAAACCGCTTTTTGTATCAAAGCATCTCAGAATCCTGCCATCGCCTCCGAGACTGCGGTAAGGTATTCGTCCTCTTCTTCCTGAAGCCTGCTTGAAAACCTTTCGACTTCAGCATGCTCCAGAACCCTGGAAGATTTCCAGGTAAGCCGTGAGGCGGCCTTATCGGTCTTGAGGGCAATCTGCTCGTAGCAGGGGCCGATTCTCAGAAGATTCAGGGCCTGCTCATCCGAGAGAAAGCCGCTGGTGAAAATCCCGAGCGTATCATAGATTGTGTCATTGGCGATGGGGCCTACAATCACATCACAGTCGGGATAGATATCCACTGCCCTGCGGTTGGAGAATATGTATCTGAACCACTCGGAATCCCTTGCAAGGCGTTTGATCCTCAGACCGTCGGTTTCAAGCTCATAGGTGTTGACGATTACATCCGAATCCCGCCTTTCCTTTGCCCAGCGACCTGCAAACTCGTCGCTCGGAGAAAGATAGAAACCCTGCCCGAAATCCGCATTTCTTCTTCCGTGACGGATGTCCGGTTGTCTGATCTCGAGATATCCTGTATGGAAAAGCTGAATCCTGCCCATTCCCCGTCAGTGAATATCCTTGCGGCTGTAGTTCACATAGGCTGCGGCGATTCCTGCAAGGCAGAAGGCCGCTCCGATGCAGAGCTTGGGAACGTCCAGACTCAGATCCGTCACGATTGCAGAGCCATCGCAGTATCCGAAGGGCGTTATGTACTTGAGGAAAGAGACCTTGTCCGTGATGTTGGCCATGATGTTCAGGAAGTACATGATTATCGCGATTCCGAGACCGATTCCCACACTCGAGCGCCTTATGTAAGCCGATACTCCGAAGCAGATCCCCGCAAGCTCAAGCTGCATGAAGAGGTATGCCAGATGAAGGAGAACCACCTCCTTCCAGGGGATGCCCTCGCCGACTGCCGCCATCGATCCGACGGAAACAAGGAAGACTATGACGTTCATCAGGACCACCTGGGCCAGAACGGCCAGAAGCTTCTCGGTGATAATGCGGATTCTTCCCACCGGGTGGGTCAGAAGGAACTCCGCAGTCCTCTCCTTCTCTTCCTTGCTCAAGATCGATACCGCACATAGCGCTGCGAAGAAGGCTCCGCCTAGGCCCATTACGTTGCCGCACTCGATGGCATAGTAGCCGATAAGGGTACCGAAATTGAGCTTGTCCATTCCGAAGGCTGCGGTGAATGCTCCCATTGAGGAGAACATTTCATTGATGGTATCCATCTCCTTCTTCATTTCGGGGAAAAGGAAGATGCAGACTCCCAGAAGGAAGCACAGGGCGCAGACCCAGATCAGAAAAGATTTCCTGCCCTGCTTCAGTTCATGCTTCAATACTGTCATGATCTGTCGCCCCCCTTCTCGTAGTAATGGAGGAAGATCTCCTCCAGATCGGGTTCGGAGATGCTCAGATCGGAAACATTGCCCGAAGAGAGCTTTCTGAGCAGCAGGTTCATGTCCCCGCTGAACAGGAACGAGGTCGTACTCCCCTGACGGAGATCCTTGATTCCCTCCAGACCGCTCAGGTCCACCTGACCTGTGACGGAGATGCGCTTGGCGTTGCTTCTGCCCAACTCTTCCACGCTGTCGCAGGCAATTATGCGGCCCTCGCGGATAACGGCCGCGCGGGTGCAGTTGTGCTGGACTTCGGTCAGGATGTGGCTTGAAAGGAAGACCGTCGCACCCTGCTCGTTGCGCTCGCGGATGATGTCGAAGAACTCCCTCTGCATCAGCGGATCCAGACCGCCGGTGGGCTCGTCCAGAATCAGAAGCGAAGGCTTGCTCTGAAGTGCGCAGACAATGGCCACCTTCTTGCGGTTGCCGAACGAAAGCTCATCGACCTTCCTGGAGGTGTCCAGCTGAAGCCGCTCGCAGAGAGCGGCAGCTTCCCTGCTGCAGTCCGTGCCCCGAAGGTCAGCTGAGAACTTCAGGACGTCCCTGACCTTC
>JAGCUM010000086.1 GCA_017962865.1 Spirochaetales bacterium | reverse complement strand
TTGATGAATCCGTGTCTCATTTTCTTCTCCGAATATCTGCAGAAAGAGCCCGCATAAAGCAGGCTCTTAAAGTATAGAACAAAAGACTCAAAAGTAAAAGATTAAAGCTCCGACGGCCTGATACCCCGTTTCTCAAGGGCCCTGACAAGGGAGGCTCCTATCTGATCCGGTGTCATGGCAACCTCCACGCCGGCCTCTCTGAGGGCAGCGATCTTGCCTTCTGCTGTCCCCTTTCCGCCCGAGATGATTGCCCCGGCGTGGCCCATGCGCTTTCCCGCAGGTGCGCTCTGCCCGCCGATGAAGGCTGCAACGGGTTTCGTCATCGTCTTTATGAAGGCGGCAGCCTCTTCCTCTCCGCTTCCGCCGATCTCTCCGTTGAGAACCACGGCACAGGTATCGGGGTCGGCTTCGAAGGCTTTCAGACAATCGAGGAATCCGGTTCCGCGGATGGGATCTCCGCCTATGCCGACAACCGTCGACTGGCCTATGCCTCTGTCGGAAAGCTGCTTGACGGCCTCATAGGTCAGGGTTCCGGATCTGGAGATGACTCCGACATGGCCCGGAATGTGGATGTAGCCCGGCATGATGCCTATCTTGCACTGCCCCGGAGTGATGATGCCCGGGCAGTTGGGTCCGATGAGCCTGCTGTTGCTTCCGGCAAGGTAATGCTTGACCCTTGCCATGTCCAGAACAGGGATTCCCTCGGTGATGCAGACGATGATCCTTACCCCGGCATCGATAGCCTCAAGTATGGAATCGGCTGCAAATTTCGGAGGTACATAGATGACTGAGGCATTCGCTCCTGTATTCTTCACTGCATCATAGACAGTGTTGAACACGGGGACATCCAGCAGCTTCTGTCCGCCCTTGCCCGGGGTTACTCCGCCTACTACGGCGGTTCCGTACTCGAGCATCTTCTCAGTATGGAAGGCTCCCTGCTTGCCGGTAATGCCCTGTACTATCACGCGGGTGTCTTTGTTGACGTAGATGCTCATGCTCTTGCCCCCTTTGCAGCGGCTATGGCCTTGCGTGCACCGTCGGCCATATCGGATGCGGCGATGATGGCCAGTCCGGAATCCTCGATTATCTTTCGCCCGAGATCCACGTTGGTTCCCTCGAGCCTGACTACGACGGGAATCGAAAGACCCATCTCCCTTGTGGCCTGTACCAGGCCTTCGGCGATGATGTCGCACTTCATGATTCCGCCGAAGATATTGACGAAGATGGCCTTCACGTTGCCGTCCGAGAGGATTATCTCGAATGCGGCCTTGACCCTTTCGGTGGTTGCGCTTCCGCCGACATCAAGGAAGTTGGCGGGGCTTCCGCCGAAGTTCTTGATTATGTCCATGGTGGCCATGGCCAGGCCCGCACCGTTTACGAGGCATCCTATGTCTCCGTCAAGGGATACATAGTTGAGGTCGGACAAACTTGCCCTGTACTCCTTCTCGTCCTCCTCGAAGATATCCCTGTATTCAAGGATCTCAGGATGCCTGAACAGAGCATTGTCATCGAAATTGATCTTGGCATCCAGACAGAGAAGCCTGTCGTCAGCGGTCTGAACCAGAGGGTTGATCTCCAGAAGCGAGCAATCCTTGTCGATATAGAGCTTCACGAGCTTTCCGAGCATCGAAATCAGCTGTTTCTGAAGGTCCCCTTCGAGGCCCAGGGCCTCTGCGGTCCTGATACCCTCGTAGCCCTTGAAGCCTTCCGTCACGGAAACGGGAATCTGAACTATTGCCTCGGGATGCTCCTTGGCAGTCTCCTCTATCTCCGTTCCGCCGGCTGCGGAGGCCACTATCACCAAAGCCGCCCTCTCGCTGTCGCCGGTAATGCTCAGATAGAATTCCTTCTTCACATCAACGGCCTCGCTGATCAGGACCTTGCGGACGAGCTTGCCCTCCGGACCGGTCTGTCTGGTCACCAGTGTCATTCCCAGGATCTTCGAGGCGAGTTCCCTTGCATCCTCCGGTGTCGGGGCGAACTTCACCCCGCCGGCCTTTCCGCGGGCTCCGCTGTGGACCTGTGCCTTGACGACACTGCTTCCGTAGCCCTTTGCGGCCTCGAAAGCTTCATCCGCACTTGTGGCGATCTTTCCTGCAGGCACGGGAATAGCGTAGGAGGCAAGCAGCTCCTTGGCCTGGTATTCGTGGATCTTCATGCCTTTTTCTCCTTGAGATAAGCCTTCACCAGCTTGCGTCCCTCTTCCAGAGCCTTCACATTGAGCTTCTCGGTTCCCTTGGGGATGTGCATCATGACAGCCTTCTCCATGGAAGCATCATCGGTTATGTGCAGAAGCTCGTTGATGCACCCTACTGCCACGATGTTTGCAGTCTGGATTCTGCCTACGGCATTCTTTGCAGTGTCCAGAATAGGAAGGCTGACGATTTTCTCAGCCCTGACGCCCTCGGGAACGGAAAGCGAACTGTCCATCAGAATCAGGCAGTTCTCGTCCGTCTCGGGTCCGTAATGGTCGAAAGACCTCTGTGTCAGAACCATCAGGAATGTCGGGTTCTGGACCTTGGTGAATCCGATCGGAGAATCGGAGATAAGTGTCTCGGCCTTGCATGAACCGCCTCTGGCCTCAGGTCCGTATGCCTGACTCTGTGCCGTGTATTTTCCCGAAAGAAGGGCTGCCTCTGCAAGAACAACCGTAGCAAGAATTACTCCCTGTCCGCCGCTTCCGGCAAGTCTGAGTTCCTGTTTACTCATTTGCTTCCCTCTCCTCATAAAGCCTCTTGATCAGCTCATCATAGGCGTAAGTGAATTCCTTGTACTGTACCTGATGCAGGATGCCCAGGACCAGCTTGCCCTTGAGCTCCTCCGGTTCCATCTTGGCTGCCTTCTCGGCCGGAATCATGTTGTCACGCTGCCACTTGAGCATGTCCACTGCACTTCCGCTCTTGTTCTTGCGTCCGTAGTATGTGGGGCAGACGCTGGCTACATCGATGAGGGAGAATCCGCTGTGGTGGATTCCCTCCTGGATGATGTTGATGGTCTGCTGCACATGGTATGCGCTTCCGCGGGCTGCAAAGGATGCACCTGCACCGTAGGCCAGACCTGCAATGTCGAAAGGTCTGTCCAGATTGCCGTAGGGAGCTGTCGTACCGAAGGCTCCCTTGGGTGTGGTCGGCGAATACTGGCCGCCCGTCATTCCGTAGATGTTGTTGTTCATCACGACTACGGTGATTCCGATGTTCCTTCTTGCGGCGTGGATCAGGTGGTTTCCTCCGATTGCCGAGATATCGCCGTCACCGGCAATGACTATGACTTCCAGGGACGGGTTGGCAAGCTTGATACCCGTGGCAAAGGCTATGGCCCTTCCGTGGGTGGTATGGATCGTATTGAAATCCAGATAGCCTGCGGCTCTGGAAGAACATCCGATTCCGGAAACGATGATGGTGTTGTTTCTGCTCAGACCGAGGTTCTCGATGGCCTGTGCGACATCACGCATGATGATTCCGTTTCCGCAGCCGGGGCACCAGATGTGGGGAAGGTGCTCGGGTCTCATGTATTTGTAGACCAGATTCGACATCTGCTTGTCTTTCTGTTTTACGTCACCTCTGTTTACCATTTCAGGCCTCCTCGATCTTTGCAAGAATCTCGCTCGGAGTGATTACTCCTCCGTTCCACTTGCCGACGAACGAAACCTTGCAGTTGTCCTTGACGATCCTCTGGACCTCCAGGAGCATCTGACCGAAGTTGTGCTCGGCAACTACGATCTTCTTGATCTTCTTGGATGCTTCCTCCAGCTCCTTCTCGGGGAACGGCCAGATCGTGCGGGGTCTGAAGATACCGACCTTCAGGCCCTTTGCGCGTGCTTCTTCCATTGCGCTCTTGGCAGCCCTTGCGGTTCCGCCGTAGCAGAAGATGGCGATGTCGGCATCATCCATGTTTTCGGTGCTGAGATCCTTGATGTAATCGTAGTTGTCCCAGATCTTGTGCATCAGGCGTTCCATCATCTTCCTGGCTTCCTCGGTGGAATTGGTCGGGAAACCGGACTCATCATGGATCAGGCCTGTGATGTTGTACCTCTGTCCCTTTCCGAACGGTGCCATCTGCGGAACCAGCTGACCCTGCTTCATGTGGTACGGAAGCCTCTTGGGATCGGGATACTTCACGGTAGGTCTGTCGATGACATCGATCTCCTCGGGGTTGGGAAGCTCCATTCCCTCTCTGAGGTGTCCGACCAGCTCGTCCATCATCAGCAGAACGGGAGTGCGGAACTTCTCCGAAAGGTTGAAGGCCCTGATAGAAAGGTCATAGGTCTCCTTGACGGAGGACGGGCAGAGTGCAATCACGGGATGGTCGCCGTGCGTTCCCCAGCGGGCCATCATCATATCGCCCTGAGACGGGAACGTGGGCATTCCTGTTGAGGGACCCATTCTCTGGACATCCACCACAACAAGGGGGATCTCTGCCAATGCGGCATAGCCCAGGTTCTCCTGCTTGAGTGAGAAGCCCGGTCCGCTGGTTGCAGTCATGGACTTTACCCCGGCAACCGATGCTCCGATTGCACAGGCGATGGAAGCTATCTCATCCTCCATCTGTATGAATTTGCCACCCTCCTGCGGGAGTCTGACCGAAGAAATCTCAGCTATCTCCGTGGATGGGGTTATCGGATAACCTGCATATAATCTCATTCCGGCGGCCAGTGCGCCTTCGACGCAGGCCTCGTTGCCTTGCATCAGTACGACATTACCCATTGATTTCTGGCCTCCTCGTCATCCTTTTCCTCTATGTAGATCGCATAGTCGGGACACCTGAGTTCACACATTCCGCAGAGAACGCACTCGGTATCCTCTTTTCTCCGTACCTTCTCATCCTTCAGCTCCAGGGCACCCTTGGGGCAGAATGCAACGCAGATTCCGCACCCTTTGCACCATGCAGGATTGAGGATAAGCTTCTTTGATGTTGTCATTGAAAAGCTCCTTAATCTATAAATAGATCCATTTAGCAAATTATCACTCGGCTGTCACAATTTCAAACACTTTATTTCTGATGTTCTCCACAATAAAAATCTTGTGACTACTTTTCTTTTGGTTTATCATGGAAATATGAACTTCCAGAACCTCGAATACTTTCTTACCACAGCATCGGAAGGAAACATCACAAGGGCGGCCGAAAGGCTTCATGTTTCCCAGCAGGCCCTCAGCAACCAGATAGCCCGCATGGAACAGGAGCTGGGCTGCAAGCTTTTCGAACGCAAGCAGAACCTGGAACTGACCTATGCCGGGCATCAGTTCAAGGCATCGGCAGAGAAGATCCTGGACATCCAGAGACAGACCACCACGGAGCTGGACGATATCCGCAACAGCCGCAGGGGCGAACTGCGCATCGGAATCAGCCACACCAGAGGACAGACTATCCTGCCCCTGCTCCTGCCCAAGTTCAGCAGACTCTACCCTCAGGTCGACCTGCACGTCATCGAAGGAAGTACCCATATCCTGGAGGAATCCCTTGAAAAAGGAAGAATCGATGTACTTATAGGCTTCGCTCCGTTCATGGTGGACTGCGCAGAGTACCGCAATCTCATGACCGAGCATCTCTTTCTCATAATTCCCACCAGCCTGCTGAAGGAGCAGTTCGGAGAAAAATCCGCGGAGGTTCTGGAGCAGTACCGAAAGACCCTCGATATCAGCATCTTCAAGGACATGCCGTTCGTCCTTCTGAGAGGCGGAGACAGAATCAGGGCAATCACCGACAGGGAATTCTTCCGCAACGGCATTTCTCCCAAGATCAGAATCGAGACACAGAACATCCAGACAGCCTTTGCCTTGGCTTCAGAGGGAATGGGGATAACGGTTTGTTCGCAGATGTACTTAGAAAGCCCCTTCGTCATCTCGGGACATACCGATTACGAATCCAGGAAGAAGGTCGAAATCCTTCCGTTCTCAAGCCGTGAGCTCAACGACAGCATCGCCATCGCCTACAACCGCGAGCGTTATCTGAGCAAAATCGCATCCGATTTCATCGCGATGACTCTTGCGGAGTTTCAGAGCTGATTTTCTCCGATTCCTTAGT
>JAGCUM010000085.1 GCA_017962865.1 Spirochaetales bacterium | reverse complement strand
TGGTTGCTCCGGATGCTTGCGGCCACCGGCAGGAGGAACTCCGACGATATCACCTTCTACAATTTTAAGGAGGGATTGCTGGACACACTCCCCGCTAACGTCACGCGTTATGGACATTCCAGCCTCGCGGCTAGCGTTCTTGTCGATCTCGTCCAGGACGACAATCCCATGCTGCGCTTTCTCCAGGTCGTACTTACACATGCGTAATAGACCGCCCACGCAATCTTCTACATCTGAACCCACATAGCCACTGGCCGTGATCTTGGTGCAGTCCTGGATGTAGCAGGGGACGTTCATGTAGTCGGCGATGCATTGGGCGAGGAATGTCTTCCCACATCCGGTTCCGCCCAAGAGGATGACATTTGACTTCCTAATGGAAGTGTCCTTATCCTGGGAACGGCGAACAGATCGTTTCATGTGGTTGTACACGGCCACGGCGAGCGTTTTCTTCGCCTCCTCCTGACCGATAACGCGAGTGTCTAGATAAGTCTTGATCTTCGAAGGCTTGTAGCGGGACATCACACTGAGCATCCCGCCTTGCATCTGAATGGAATTCGTTTCTTGCATATTGCTATCTGTTTCTTCCATTTATACCTGACGGGAACAGGATTCTTTCATAGATCCTATCAGACCTTGTTGACTGTTCCGTAATGTTATCTCGCTAGTTGTTCAGTCTGATAACCTTGCCCTGCATCGGAAGGTAGATAAGGCAGGCCTTCACAAAGAGTCCGCCTCTGGTGAGAGCGTCACTGTATGCCCTCTGCTGGGGAGCGTAGTGACCGAGGAAACTTTTGTCCGCAGGGTCAAGGACGTTCCTTCCGGCGTTAGGGATATTCTTGAAGTCCACCAGCACGCATTCGTCCGAAGCCGTGTACCATACGAGGTCAATGGAACCAATGGTCATCTGCCCGTTGCGAAGTTCGCGGAAGGGGAGCTCATGATCGATTTTTACAGCCTTGCCATAACTCTTCGCGAGAAACTTGCATAGAGTTTCAATGGAAGAGATGATTGCATCCGGGCTTGTGAGGACTGCTTTGAAGCCATGTCTCTCGATGGTATCAGCAGCCATCCGAACCATTTCCGTTCTCGGGGATTCAGGGTCGAACGCCGCGAATATATTGTGGATACAGGTTCCTATTTCGTTATCCTTAGCTGGGGCCGCCTTTGTGATTAGCTGGGGGAAGGGGTGGCCATCGTCATTCAAGCAGGTGGTCGTGGTATTTTTTACCAGCAAGTCATCGGATATGGAGCTCGGATAGACAGTCTTAGCCTCTGTTACGGTGCTCTCAGGCTCAGTTTTGAGGAAATTGTATGTGGGAGCAGCAGGAGCATCGGGAGCATCCTCGCCCGCAATCTCCTTATAGAAGAACTTGGGCGTTCCAGGGCCCCATATTTCTTGAAATGTGCCATCGGCCCAGCTCTTGTCGGTTTTCGCTTCCCATCCCTGTCCGGGATAGATGCCGCAGAGAACGTTAGTCAGGAGCGTGCAAGCCTTCCCGTGCTGGCCCACCTCCACGAGGATATCGCGGGCGCGGGTAACTCCAACATACAGAAGGCGTCTACCTTCCTTTATCTGGGCATCCATGTAATCAGTATAGTTGCCGATGCCTGAGAGGCAGTTGATACCATTCCTGATTTCATCGGGAAGTCCGGTGCCATACTGATTTGTGAGCTTCGGAACGTATGTGATGTAGTATCCTGGATAAAGATTGCTGGCAGTAGGCGTTCCCTTTCTAACGGCAAGGACATCCCAAAGGAAATTCTTTTCCACCTGTTTGTCTGACAATAGATCATTGTTCAGGGAGAACATGATGACCAGAGGCCACTGCAGGCCCTTGGAGCCATGATAGGTGAGGATGCTGACACCTTCAGAGGCATAGCCTTCCACCTTGATTTCTCCGGCTTCAATTTGGGAGATGAATCCTTCGACAGTGGCGCTGACGCCGAGTGTCAGACAGTTGGCCTCATAGTCCCGGGCGTTCTGAATGAGCGCCATAAGATTGTCTCGGCGGCTGTCAGCGTTGCCCCACTTGGCACACTTGTCCAGAAGATTCATACGAATGATGAGACCTCTGACCACACTTGCCACACCCTTGTCCGCAAGTTCTTCCCGGTATTGTTTGAGGGGACATGTAAGTTTCTCGATGTCGTCATAGTCCTTCCCAAGGATGTCACCAAGAGAAAGCCCGTACTGGAGTTTGGCGAGCTCGGCGGTAAGGAGTTTGGAGTCCCCAAGCACGTAGTTAAGCATTAGGAGAACCAAACGGATTTCCAGTTTGTTCACATCGGCTGTACCCTTGATGACAACCGGGATTTTGTATTTTGTGAACTCGGCGGCTATCTTCTCGATGTCTGAGTTAGTACGACACAATACCGCTATGTCCGATGCCTTAATGTCGCGAAGCAGAGGATTACCCGAATTATCCTGGAGTTCCTTGTCGAACACCTGTTTGATATCCGAACGTCCGTCTAGAATGCGGCGAACCTCGGAAGCGAGGTCGGTAATGGTTTCCTCCTTGCTCGGGATAACCGGAGCTCCGAGCTTCCCGCTCTTAAGAATTTTTCCGGGTTTGAGGGCACCGTCCCAGTGCTGTACATTGGGAATGCCATCCGGAAGAGATTCGATGCGATGGGTGGGCTTGAGCTTGATATCCTTCTCCTCCAACTCAGGGAACACCTTTACAAACACTTCGTTGGTGAAATCCACCAAAGGTTTGAGAGAACGCCTTGAGATGTCCAGAGTGCCGGTCTCGAAACCGGGTTCTCCGGCTTCCTCGCGGCCGCGGATGTCGTCCGTCAAAGCTTGAACCAGGGATGTGTCGCAAGCGCGGAATCCATAGATAGCCTGCTTGGGGTCTCCAACCCAGTAGCTCTTCTCGACAAGGTCGCTGAGACGGTCGAATATCTCCAGCTGTTTCGGATTGGAATCCTGGAACTCAGCCCCGAAAACATACTTGATACTCTCGCGGATTTCATCCTGAACGACCTTGTATTTCGGGTCCTTGAGCATTGACAGGAAGTAGTTCTCCATGTCATTGTACTCAATGATTGAGTTGTCCTTTTTATACTGCTCGAAGCTTGCTCTCCAGCGGATCGCAATCTTGAAGATGCGGTCAGCGCAGTCGCGGATAATGCTGTATGCGGGATTGGTCTTGCAGGTGACATCAATCAGTTCGAGAGACTTTCTATGACTCTCGGACAGGTCGGCGATGCCCATGCTGTCAGCCTTGGAGATGATGCCGGAGACGGCTTCCTTCCAAAAATCGTAGTCAATCTTCGAGGACATCATTTGCTTAAGGTCAACGGTCTCCGCATAGACGCGGAAGGCAGCGATGTCATCGGCATCGGTGGCTCCACCGAGGGTGAGGGCTATGTACGCCTCCTTGTTGTCGTCGTTCATGACCTCACACTTGGCGCTGATGCCAAGAAGGTACCAGTATTTCTTTATGTACTTGTACGCGACGGCGTGCACAGTGCCGATGTTTGCAGCGTCAAGTTCGGTGGCCTCTTTCACGAGATTATTTGCGAGGAAGCGTGTGCGGGCGTTGCGCTTGATGTCGGCGGCGGCCTTGTCGGAGAAGGTCGTCATAATAACCTGTGCAGGTGTACAGCCCTTTGAACTGTCCTTCGAATGCTCAATGACATGGTCTGCAAAAGTCTGCGTAAGAAAACGGGTCTTGCCGGAGCCTGCGCCGGCATTGAGGTATTTTATGTTTTTCATTATTACTTAAGCCCTCCTTTCAGCGTAATATTCTTGTCGCCATAAGCACGTTCCTTTCTCCACTCCTCTTCGCTCAGTTTTGTGTTCTTTTTGTCATCGTAGTTTACCTCCAAGGGATAAAGGTCTGGCTGATGGAAATAGCCCAACTCATCCTGGGGCAGATCCTCTCCTTCTTCCAGAATGCCATCCCGTAACTGGCTCCAGCGGAAGATATAACCTTTGACGGCCATCTCAAAGATATCCTTCGGGTCTTCCTGAGCCACTTCCTCCACTGCTGGATTGTCAGCGAGGGTGTTTTCCGGTGTGAAGAGGGTCCTTCTAGGGATGGCGTAGTATCCGATGAACTTGACCTTTCCGGCAGGGATGACAGTCCTGTTTCCGTCTCCGTCCTCACAGTAGCCTCCCGTCTCGACGACCTTGCGGTACACGGCAAGCTGGAGCTCGCGGTTGTCCTCAATCTTGTGCAAATAGGTCTTACCGGAGTTGTACTTGAAATCTATGATGACGAAGTCGCCGTCAGCAGGATCTTTCAGAAGACAGTCAATCTTAGCGTATACGGGACCGATGTTGGCGATATCCGCAGTAATCTCATACTCGAATCCCTCGATGACGAGGCCGTTCTCGATGATGATGCCAAGAAGCGTCCCGACGCTCTCCCGTAAACCGACGCGGAAACTCTTCTCCTCAAGGCTGTTCTCTTCCAGACAAAGGACGAGACCGTTCTCTGAAATCACCTCATTCAGAAGGGAATCGAAGCAGCTCTTGTGCATGTCCCTCATTGTTATGGGATCATAACCGCATTTCTGACCAAGTGTCTCGATATAAGCGTGGGCCACCGTGCCTTCTGTGGTAGCGATGTCGGCCACTTCCTCGGTACCATACTGGCGGTATGATTTCAAATAGTCCAGCAAATAGTCCACCGGACTCATGAGAAGAGTGTTGATGCTGCTGTAGCTCTCAGCCTTGCGGTGGAACCCATCAAGAATCTTCGGGTCGAAATGATGCACGGCAGCCTTGCCGAGATCAGTCTCGACATTGCCCGTGACAGTCTTGGCGACAGGCTTTCCCGGCTTTGTTGGAACGCAGTCCGATATCTCCGCCAGGAGGGCACTTTGGACAGTTTCAATGCCGCTGATACGTTTGCAGGTTATGATAGTCACGTTCTCGCATCGGCTCAGACCCTCAAGCCTGTATGCCTTGTCTAGGCGCGCCATCAGCTCCTTCTCGGGAAGAAACACGTTAGCAGCCTTCAATGATTTTATCTCGCTTGGCGAGAGGAAATCGTATTCGTATTCAACACCGTCTTCGGTAGTTGCCGCAAACCAGTAAAGATGCTTAACGGGGGAGAAAATGTCGGCCACATTTCCGACAACGTTCATCGAGCCGAGACGTGCGTAGTCAGTACTGATGTTGATTGGAACGCAGATGTGGCTTGCCCATCTGGAGAGTTTCTCCACGGAAATAGTGTCACCATTCCACCCATCCAGAAGACGGAGCATAGCTCCGCAGTAACGCTGCAGGGCCTGGAACTGTGTGTTCAGTTCGCTTTCAGGGTTGACGTTTCCTCCGGCCCAGTTGTTGAGTCCCTTTATGAAGGCCACCACCCCGGACACGGGAGCCTGGCCCTTGTCAAGTTCCCTGCTCTGCTCCCACATGCCGATGAATTTGAGAGCCTTCTTGCGGTCAGCTTCCGGAAGGGGAGTACCATCATGTGCGTATATGGCTTTCTCAAGAATGTCGTTCCACTCCTTGCCGAATCCGCCCTCGGAGCAGATGTGGTCATAGAGCTGGCGGACGGCAGGTGCCCAAAAGAGTGATCCATCCTTCTTCACTCCCTGAGTGTAGAGCTTCCCGAGTGGCGATCTCGGGGATTGCAGATATGACTGCAGGGAATTGATGTCAGCAGGGTACTTGAACAGTGAAAGACCTAAAGGAAGAAGGCGCATAATAGCACCAATGCCCTCGTCTGCAGCACCAATACCGGGCTTGCCGAGGATGTGAAGGTTGTCTCCAAGAAGAGCCTCATCGGCTTCAGCGACAACGTCATTGGCGTCAAGCGTCTGTGACGCAATTCACTCGTGTGCCGGGTATTCATTGTCGAACTCCAGAATCTTGCATTTGGAGTCCCTGGTGATGGGGACGGCGACAGAATGATACTCCACGACAGGAGTCTCATACAGAGCATTGATGGAATCAAACAGATGCTGCATCACAGGCTCAAGATACTCATAAGGGCACTGGACAATAATACGGTCGGAGGCCTTCAGGATGGGACGCCTGGCTGCCTCCTTGAGGATGTTTCTCCATCTGTCTGCGGAGCCGGGGCAGCAGAAGCGTGACTCAATCAAGGAGAGAATCCTGATCTTCTCGCTTTCACCAGCGGGCTTTCCGTCCCAGCCTGCCTTCACGAGGGCATCCCTCCATCCGAGCATCAGTTCGGCAGTGCCGAAGTCGTCCCGTTCGAAGGACTCAGAGTAGAAGAGGGGAGAACTCTGCTGCGCAGCTTGCATCGCTTCCATGTATGCGATGACGCGGTCGGCATGTTCTATGTTCGCACAAGTCAGACCGGCGCGGAGTTCCAACTCGCCCAAAAGAGCCTCCTTGCCCGAATATGCCTTGCCCAGACCGCAGTCATCAGCGGTAAGGAAGACCGAAGAGTCATAACGTGGATTGAAATATATCGTCATATTTAACCGTTTATATCAATATATACTCGAAAGGCTGGTAACTATTACAATAGATAGTATCGCACTATGATTTCCTTTCTCCAACAACCCTATACCGGATCCTTGATGACGCTCAGACCGTTGCCAATTGGCTCGACAAGAATCTGTGGATGTATGTTCTCCTTGAGATATTCGACGTGACTGATGATGCCGACTTTCTTCCCGACAACTTTCTTGAGGGAGGCCAGAGTTTCATACACGCTCTCCAGGCATGTGGGA
>JAGCUM010000084.1 GCA_017962865.1 Spirochaetales bacterium | reverse complement strand
GAAGGCCCTTGTTCCGTCCAGACTGGAAAAACTGATGGATGCC
The DNA here is from genome assembly GCA_017962865.1 of Spirochaetales bacterium. The sequence goes on along the minus strand of JAGCUM010000084.1, from coordinate 7,207 downwards.
GCCTTCGAGGTGTTTGTGGTTACCATCATCAGCGCGCTGTAATGCGAGGTGTATTTGCTGCACCCCGCAAGACAGAACAGACAGATTGCAACCAGGATGGCAAGAAGCAGGTTCTTCTTCATTAATCAGACCCTCAGTTCTTGGCCTCGCTCTCCATGTAGAAGTATCCGCCCTTGGCGAAGGCACGCTTGCCAGCCAGCTTGAGATACAGCACGAACGAGATGAGGACGTAGGCTCCCGTGATACCGATGAACGGCCACACATTGCCCTTTGCCGGCCAGTTGACCAGAGCAAGTATCGGAAGAGCGAATATGAACATCAGACCGGTGGAGTTGGCATACTCCTGCGCAACCGGGGTCTCGAAATCCGGATCGACGACACGCAGCAGCGAGAGAGCTGTCGGAAGCGTTCCGTTGGCGGTTCCGAAAATCATGAGGAATCTCATGAAGGAATAATCCTTGAAGAGTCTGGAGCAGAACCACGGGGTAAGGAAACATGTGATGGCAACACCGATGACGGTGAGAACCAGGATGACGACCCAGTACTGTCTGATTGCGGCGACCTCGATGGCTCCGAGACAGGCGGCAACGGTGAAATCAACGGCGATTCCGTCGATTCTGTTGCAGGTCTGGTTGTCGATCACATGCTCTGCATGAACTGCGATGATGAACTTTCTGACGACAATGGCGCAGAGCATGCTGACCACGAAGTTGATTCCCCAGAGACCCACGATGGCCTCAAGGACCTTGCCGCCGATGAATCTGGCCACAAGCCACTCGATTCCGGCCAGCACCAGGAAGCTGAGAAGGTATGTGAAGAGAATCAGTGCGATATGGAGCGTGAATGTGTCCATCGACTCGCTTGCCGTTGTCAGATAGCTGGAAGCAACACGGTCTTCCTTGCTTCTGAAGAAGCCGTTGCCTACTTTGCGGTTGCGAAGCTTCTCGACATACTCAGCACTCAGCCAGCCCTTCTTTGCTGCCCTGTTTATCAGAATGACTCCGACGACAGAACCGATTACGAATCCGATTGCAGCCATGGTAAGACCGACATCACTTGCATTCACGACATTGTACGGCTCTCCTTCCCAGACCTTTGCCATTGACTCTGCCTGTCCGGGTCCGAGCTCGAAGCCCAGACACAACGTCAGACCGAGGGCAACTGCGGAACCCGGGAGAATTGCCTTCAGAAGCAGGACAGCGGCCAGAAGGCCCAGGGTGCACTGAAGACCGTACTCACCCAGAAGAGCGGTGACATTGGCCCAAAGGGTCCCCTTTCTCTGCTGCTTCTCTTTCTTTGCAGGTATTCTGAGCTGCATTGCGATGAAAGAGATGTTCAGAAGATGGAACATCAGCTCTTCCAGGAAGTCGGTTCCGGACTGCAGGTTCAGACACGATGCGATGTAGTTGTAGAAAATGAACAGGAAAAGACCGCCGATCATCGGGGCCGGGATAAGGTATTTCTGAAGGAAATGAACCTTTGATCTCAAGGTCGATCCCAACAGAAGGGCGCATGAGATGATGCAAAGGTGAATCACGATGGTGAAATCATGTGCGCTGTGAATATAATTCATTCAGTCTCCTCCTGGTGCTTCTTCTGGAAGCCCAGATAGTATTCATGGTATTTCAGGGAGCTTGCTTCAGGCAGCAGCCTTATTCTGTAGAGGACATCCTCGCAGAACAGCTCCATCGTCTGTTTGGCATTGAGAATAAGCGATGTGACTTTCGACAGGGGAAGGTCGTAACGCTCCGGCTTTCCGAGCGGCTGTTTGCATTCGACTATGAGGATTCCGTCCTCTATCCGGACCATAATGTCCTTGGAAAGGGTCTCCAGTTCGCCTTCATTGTTGGCATCCCCTCTCTGGAAGAGAACACCGCGCTCGGGCGGAAGGCTGCTGAGGTTGCTGATTTCGGAGGCTTCCCAGCTGTGCCACTCGCTCAGTCTGGTAAACGGCACATCTATGGAAGTCAGATCGTCATTGTCATTCAGGACGGCAGCGGTGTTGCATGCACTGCAGGTAATCCTGTTGCCTGTTGTCCGGATCGTATCCACGGCCTTGCACTTGGGGCACATGTACAGAAGTCTCTGGGCGCCCTCTGCACGCTTGTCGGAAACATAGCTGTAGTCGACCGTCTGTTTCCATTCGTCATTGGAGAACCGGATATAGTCCCTGATGGTATCCTGAAGGGTCTCGAGGTCCATCGAGGCAATCTGTTCGGCGGTGAGCAGGTGCTTTACGTTTACGGTGACCTTTCCGCGACGCTTGTAGTCCGCCCATCTGGGCTGAAATGCAAAGCCTCCCTCGAGATGGACGAAGAGCACCGGGTATTTGAAATAACGCAGGAGTTTTGCCAGAGGCTTGTAGCTTATGGGCATCATCTCGCCGTCCCAGGTCCTGGTTCCTTCGGGAAAAAGACCGACGTTGTCGCCTTCGTTGAGAGCCTTCTGGATATTCTTGACCATGGAGATGTCGCTTCTGCCCTGCTGCTTGGGGATGGCGGTACACCACTCGCCTATTACCTTGTGGAGGAATTTGTTCTTGAAAAGATAGGCGCCTGCAACCCAGCGGATATGCCTGGGGGCGACGGCGGAAACCATTACCGGATCCAGAATCCCGACATGATTCAGCAGGTAGAGATAGGGACCGGCCTTCAGGTCTGCCCCGCATTCGTTCTTAAGGCTGACCTTCCCGTGGGAAGTAAGGATTCTGCCGTAAGTGGCTCTGGCTATTCTCAGTAGTGTAGGAAAGCGTCCCTGCATTCTGTCCTCTGTTGACACATTGTGCATTTGTGTCATTTTCAAATGCCATTTTCCCATATTCGCCGACAAAAAAAAAGATATATTATGATATTTGTATTTGCTTTATGTAACACTGCCCAGTAAAATTGACGTGTTTATCAAGCACAAAACAAAAGGAGCCCCGAATGGTAGGTGCAATCATCATAATCGCAATTCTCCTTCTCATCTGCCTGGCAGTCTATCTTATGGCCAATATGTTCGCCAACATTGTGGTACATCCGAACGTGCATACATATGAGTATTCCCGCGAACAGGTCATGAAGCACTGCTCCATAGATCCGCTTTCGGTCCTTGAAGGCCACAAGGTCGAGGAATTCAAATACAAATCGGAATTCGGCTATGAACTCTACGGACGCATCATCCGCTCGGACAAACAGTTCCCGGACGGCCGCCGGAGAGCAGTCATCCTCTGTCACGGCTGGACCAGCAACCACATAACGATGCTCTCATACGGCAAGTTGTACCAGGAATTAGGCTTCGATATCGTGGCATACGACCATCGTTACCACGGAAACAGCGACCGAAGCACCTACTGCACCATGGGCCTTCTGGAAAGCAGGGACCTCATCGGACTGGCTGCCTACGTCAGGGCGATGTTCCCCGAAGACACCATCTGGGGCGTACAGGGAGAATCCATGGGGTCGGCTACCGCAATGCAGGCAGCTCCCGAACTCAAGTGGCTCTCATTCATCGTGGAAGACTGCGGATTCTCCAGCATGCGAGGCCAGATGGCAGCCACTTTGGACAACAAGAAGCTCCCCCACTTCCCCATCCTCAACGTCGGAAGCCTGATCCTCAAGGCCAGATATCACCTCGATATGGACAAGATCAACGCCATGGAAGCCCTCAGACAGACCGATACCCCGATGCTCTTCTGTCAGGGCAGTGCCGATACCTTCGTGCCTGCACGCATGATCCATGAGGTCTACGGCGCAAAGAAAGACAAAAAGGAAATCCATGTCTTCGAGAACTCCAAACATGCGGAGAGCATCTGGGACCACACCGACGAATACCGTCAGGTGCTTAAGGATTTCCTCTTAAAGTACGAAGTGATCTGATTATTTGTAGTCTTCCGTATTGAAGTCCTTCATGTGACTCAGGATGATCTCCCCGAGCTTCTTCAGGTTCTGTTCGTTGTTTGCGGCAATCATCTGGCTCGGTGCATCGAGAATCAACTCGTCCGAGAGTTTGGCAGGACCATCCTTCCAGACCATGGTGTTCATCACACCGCCTGCCTCGCTGAGAATGACTGCTGCGGCGGCGAAATCCCAGGGGAAGAGCCTTAATTCGAAGAAGGTATCGACCCTTCCTGCGGCAAGATAGCACATCTCAAGCGATGCAACGCCGAAACGCCTGAAATCGGCACACTGGTTGTAGGCCTCGAAAAGGACGTCGGAACAAAGCTTTGCATAGCTCTTCCGGTAAAGGCTCATTGCCGTGCAGAAGATCGAGTGTGCGAAATCCTTCTTGGAGACCGAGAGCCTCTTTCCGTTCAGATAGGCGCCCTTGCCCTTGACCGCCCAGAACATATCGTCCAGATCCGGGTTGTAGACGACTCCGAGGACAAGGTCCTTGCCCTGACGCAGACCTACTGAGATTCCTGACTGCTGCATCCCGCGGGCGAAGTTCGTGGTTCCGTCGATCGGATCCACTATCCAGCTGATCGGTTTGGAGAAGTCGTGCTCATGCTCCTCTTCTCCGTAGAAACCGGCTTCCGGAAGCAGAGCCATAAGCTCCTTCTGAAGGAAATCCTGAACCGCGACATCTGCGGATGTGACGATGTTCCAGGACTCGCCTTCCTTCTCTTCGACCGAGAAGGAATCTACCTTTGTCAATTTCGCCGAAGCCAGGACAACATCCCTGACCTGCTCTGCCAACTTCTCCAGATCTATCATTTTGACAACTCCCTTGAGATGATGAATCTCAGAATGTAATCCTTGGATGCATCAAAGCAGTGTTCATCCAGGGTGTATGGGCCGCAGCTTCCCGTGCCTATGCCCTGCTGAAACGCATTGATTGTAACATATGTTCCGGTCTTTTTTTCGTCGCAGCGGTGCTTCATCTTCAGAAGTTCGCTGTCGCTGTACGGTTTGACATTGAGTTCGAAGCTCTCGTCCACGGCATCGAAGCGCACACGCACCTGCCCGTCGGAGAATTCGGCATACCGCGTATCGCAGCGGTTTCCGCTTTCCTGCGGTCTGATGTTGGGCTCCGTCATTTCATCGACTCTGCATATGCACTCCCTTACGGGGAACTGCTCCTTCATGTCGATGTAGGACTCGCCGCAGCGGCCCAGGTACTTCACTTCGGAAAAAGAGGAATCCAGCCTGAATGCCTTGCCGAAGCGCGGGATCTTGCCTTTGCCCCGTATCGGGTGCAGAAGGCTCGTGACAAGCACGCCTTCCCTTCCGTCCGGCAGGATACAGCCTTCATACAGATCGGAGCACAGGAAGGTCCTGCGGCTTGCACGGATCGCCCATTCGGACACCGCACGGCTTTCGGTCTGCTTGGATCCCAGAAGCGTAATGGTCTCCTTATACCATTTGCGCATGGGCTTGGCAACGAAATTGATGCTGTCATTATCGGTCTCTGCCCTGAAAAGTATGGTAAAGATGTCACTTAAGGCCATCGTTTTGTCTCCGATGGCTATCTGCGGCAATCCTTTGGCCATGCTGAACCACGAAGGAAGGGTATCGGCCTTGCGAACTTCGGAGCATATGCTCTCGTTCAGGCATATCTGCTCTGTCGAAACCAGGTTGCCGGCCCTGTCATAGGTGTCTGCAGTCAGAAAACAGTCTCCGGAAATCTCTCCGAGGTCGAATGTCACCTTTTCGACTGACAACGGGCCTGCGGTCGGAACATACTCGAAAGAGCGTCCGTCGGAGATGCGGATCTTCATCACGAAATCACTTCCGGACGTGAATGCGGTGGTATTGAAAACCTCGAACTCTGAGGTATCGGTCTTTGTGATTCTGATGGGCCTGTAGGCATGGCGGACTATCCATGCTCCGGTGGACGGGCTTCTGTCGGGATAGAAGATTCCGTCGCAGCAGAAGTTGCCGTCGTGGATCCACTCGCCGTGGTCGCCGCCGTAGGTCCAGCTTCCGTCCTCGTGTTCGACCGCGTGGTCGTTCATTTCCCACACGCAGCCGCCGATCAGGCCGTCGTATTTGTAGATTTCCTTCCAGTAACCCTCGATGTTGCCGGGCCCTACTCCCATTGCATGGGCATATTCGCACATGAAGTACGGCCTGTCCATGAACTGCTTTGTCTTGCAGACGCCCTCACCTATGTCATGAAGCTCGCTTACGGGCGGGTACATGCGTGAGGCGATGTCGTAGGCCTTGCGTTTGGTATAGATTTCGCTCTCATAGTGTACGGGGATGTCGGAAACGCTCTTGAAGTAGTCGTAGGTGGCATCGGTATTGCATCCGCCGCCGCTCTCGTTGCCCAGGCTCCACATGATTATCGGAGTTGCAAGGGCCTTGTCCCTCTGATAGTGGTGCACGGTGCGGCTGAGGTATCTGCTCTTCCAGGAGGGGTCGTTGGACAGGCGGTTGTAGCTTGGCGGAAGCTTTCCCACAAGCACCCCGTGGGTCTCGATATCCACCTCATCGACGATGTAGATGCCGATTTCTGCCGCCAGCTCTATCAGAAGCGGGTCCGGAGCATAATGGGAAGTCCTGACCGTGTCGATATTGAACTGCTTGCAGAGCCTTAGGTCCCTTTCTATCTGCTGCGGCGTCATGCAGTAGCCGTTCTTCGGGTCCGTATCATGATGATTGACGCCCTTGAACTTTATCCTGCTGCCGTTGAGGGTATAGAGATTGCCCTTCACCTCTATGGTCTTGAAGCCGATCCGCTGATGGATGCAGCTGTACGGGCTTTCTATGTAGAGGTCATAGAGAACCGGGTTCTCCGCACTCCAGCGCAGCACCTCCAGGTTCTCGAACGTTACCTTGGCCTCCCCTTCCGCCGATTCGGCTTCCAGCGTCTGCAGAAGAGGTTTTCCGTCATGGTCGGTTCCCTCGATGGTGAACCTCACACCGACACCGTCGGAAACGAAGGCGGTGACATCGGCGCTGAACACATCCCCTACGCCTCTGGTCTTCACATCGATATCCCAGATATCATTCTCGTCCGAGATTCTGAGCAGGACATCGCGGAAGATGCCGTTGTTGCGGAACATGTCCTGACATTCGAGATATGTGCCGTTGCACCAGCGGCGAACCACGCATACAAGCTCGTTTCGTCCCTCTTTCACGAAAGACGTGATATCGAACTCAGCGGTGTTGTGGGATTCCTCTGAGAAACCTGCGAACTGTCCGTTCACATGCACTTCTATGCAGCTGCAGACGCCCAGGAAAGAGAGGACATATCGCATTTCGTTGTTGATGGTTGTCCCCGT
>JAGCUM010000083.1 GCA_017962865.1 Spirochaetales bacterium | reverse complement strand
GCGAAGATACCTATTTCCTTGCATGGACTACAACTCCGTGGACTCTGCCTTCCAACCTGGCACTGGCTCTGGGTCCCGAGATCGATTATGTGAAGATCCTGGACAAGGAGAGCGGTGACAAGTACATCCTTGGTAAGGCCAGACTCGGTTCCTACTATAAGGACGAAAGCGCCTACGAGATCCTCGAGTCCTACAAGGGCTCCGAGCTTGCCGGAATGCGCTACTATCCGCTGTTCGATTACTTTGCAGACCTCTATGACCAGGGTGCATTCGTAACTGTTCTCGGCGATTACGTCACCACAGAGGACGGATGCGGAATAGTCCATACCGCTCCGGGCTTCGGTGAGGATGACTACAACGTGCTCAAGGGCACAGGAATTCCCGTCGTATGTCCGATCGATGACGAGTGTAAGTTCACATCCGAGGTTCCCGACTACGAGGGAATCTTCGTAAAGGATGCAGACAAGCAGATCATCCAGAGACTCAGGGAAGAGGGTAAGCTGGTAAAGAGAGAGAATTACCTCCACAGCTATCCGTTCTGCTGGAGAACCGGATCGCCTCTGATCTACAGGGCAATGAGCTGCTGGTTCGTAAAGGTCACCGAGATCAAGAACCGCATGGTCGCCAACAACAGGACGGTCAACTGGATTCCCGAGCACCTGAGAGACGGCAGATTCGGAAAGTGGCTCGAGGGAGCACGTGACTGGGCAATCTCCAGAAACCGCTTCTGGGGCAACCCGATTCCCGTATGGCAGTGCGACGGATCCGATTACATCGAGGTCATCGGCTCGATTGCCGAGCTCGAGGCAAAGTGCGGAAAGAAGGTCACTGACCTGCATAAACACTATGTTGACGAGCTCACATGGCCGAGTCCGGATGGAAAAGGAACCATGAGAAGGGTTCCTGATGTCCTGGACTGCTGGTTCGAAAGCGGAAGCAGGCCCTATGGCCAGCTCCATTATCCGTTCGAGAACAAGGAGCGTTTCGACAAGACTTTCCCGGCAGATTTCATCTCCGAAGGTCTGGATCAGACAAGAGGTTGGTTCTATACCCTGACCATCATGGGTACGGCCCCGTTCGACAAGCCGGCATTCAAGAACGTCGTCACCAACGGTATCATCCTTGCTGAGGACGGAGAGAAGATGTCCAAGAGCAAGGGCAACTTCACCGACCCGATGATCCTTGTCAACAAGTTCGGTGCAGACTCACTGCGTTTTGCCCTGATGAACAGCGCTGCAGTTCATGCCGATGACGTCAAGTTCTCCGACCAGATGGTCAAGGACGTTCTCAAGAGCCTGATCCTGCCGCTGTGGAATTCCTATTCCTTCTTCGTCACATACGCGAACCTCGACAGCTATGAGCCGGACGAGACTCCGTTCGAGAAGCTCCGCAATCCGCTCGACCGCTGGATGATTTCCGTTTTGGAAGAGCTGACTGCCAATATGGATGATGCACTGTCCAAGTACGACATCCAGAGAGCCTGCGGATACCTCCTTGCTTTCATGGACAAGCTCAACAACTGGTACATCCGCAGAAGCAGAAGAAGATTCTGGAAGAGTGAGAACGATACCGACAAGAAGATGGCCTACAACACCCTGTACAAGGTGCTCATGACCTTCATCAAGCTTGCCTGTCCGATCATCCCTTACATCTGTGAGGAAATCTACCAGAACCTCAAGCGTCCGGGAGACCCGGAGAGCGTGCATCTCTGCGACTATCCTGTCTATAACAAGAAGCACCGCGACTACGGTCTCGAGAAGATGATGGCTCTGACGATGCAGGCCATCGTCATGGGAAGGTCTCTCAGAAGCACCTACAACCTCAAGACACGCCAGCCGCTGAAGAAGCTGTTCCTGGTTGACAGAAACGAAGAGGACCGCAAGATCCTCACCGGCATGTCCGATATCATCGCCGAGGAGCTGAACGTCAAGGAAGTCGAGATCAACAGCGAAGAGACCGATCTCGTCGACTACAGCGCAAAGGCCAACTTCAAGGTCCTGGGCTCCAGACTCGGTAAGGCCATGAAGGAAGTTGCTTCCAAGATCCAGGAGATGAGAAGCGAGCGCATCGCACAGATTCTAGAGGGTGCAAGCCACAGCGTCGAGTTCGGCGACCATCAGAAGGTCGACCTTTCTGCGGATGATCTGGTGATCCAGAGAACCGAGAAGGAGAACCTGAAGGTCCTCAACGAGGGTCAGCTGACAGTCGGTTTCGATACCGAGGTCGACCAGAACCTGCTGAACGAAGGCCTTGCCAGAGATATCATCCGTGCAATCCAGACTCTCAGAAAGGAGAGCGGACTTGAGGTTTCCGACAGGATCAGACTGACCCTGGGCGGAGACGATGAGGTCAAGGCTGCATACGAGCAGTTCAAGGCCTTCATCGAGTCCGAAACTCTCTGCACATCTTCGACATTTGATGCTGATATCGATGTCCCGGAGAATGATTTCGGTGTCAAAATCAGCATAGTGAAAGCCTGACAGGGGTATTGATGAAGAGATCTGCCGTCCTTCCGACCTTAATAGCAATTCTTGCTG